>BTUT01000910.1:0-1000 GCA_045862935.1 Acidimicrobiia bacterium | reverse complement strand
GACGTGACCCCGCGGGCTTCCAGATCTGCCTCGGGGGTCGGGTCGGCTCGCTCGACGACGCGCGTCGTTGGGCCGATCTCGGCGTGACCCGTATGGTCTTCTCGCCGTGGGCGCGGCCCCGTGACGCGATCGACGGGATGAGCCGCTTCGCCGAGATGGTCGGGCTCGAGCCGCGCGGCTGAGCCGCGCCGCCGGGTCACCGCGCGGCGTCGAGCTCCGCCTGGAGCACGCGGCGCAAGAGCTTGCCGGTCTCGGTGTGGGGCAGCTCGTCGCGGAAGTCCACGACGTCGGGCGTCTTCGAGGTGCGCAGGTGCTCGCGGGCGAACCCCCGGACCGCCTCGGCGTCGAGCTCGTGGCCTGGCTTGCGCACGACCACCGCGGCGATGACCTGACCCCACTCCTCGTCGGGCAGGCCCACCACCGCGACGTCGGCCACCGCGTGGTGGAGGCGCAGCACCGCCTCGATCTCGGCCGGGGCGATGTTCTCGCCCCCGCGGATGATCGTGTCGTCGGCCCGGCCCTCGATGAACAGGAACCCGTCGGCGTCGATCCAGGCGCGGTCGCGCGTCGGGAACCAGCCGCCGCCGTCGACGGCCGCGTCCCGGTTGAGGTACTCGCCCGACACCTGCTCGCCGCGCAGGTACAGCTCGCCGACCTCGCCGGCGGGGACCGGCGCGCCGAGCTCGTCACGGATCTCGGCCTCGATCCCGGGGACGAGCGTGCCGGCCGACCCGAGGCGGGCGCGCACCGCGGGGTCGTCGCTCGCGGCCGCGGCCCGGTGGTCGTCGGGCCCGAGGACCGCCACGGTCGAGCTGGTCTCGGTGAGGCCGTACGCGTTCACGAAGTCGGTGGTGGGGAACAGCTCGAGGGCGCGCTCGATGATCCGCGCGGGCATCGGTGCGCCGCCGTACGCGAGCGACCGGAGCGTGGGCACCGCGGCACCGGGGATGCCGAGCTCGTCGAGGTGCTCGACGACGCGTGCCAGCATCGTGGGGACGAC
>BTUT01000909.1:0-1001 GCA_045862935.1 Acidimicrobiia bacterium | reverse complement strand
CGAATCCCTCCGCAAAGTGTTGATTGTTGACAATCGTACGCTGTGTCGAAAGGGAGTCAATGGCCTCGTTGGTATGTTCGGTGGACTCGGACAGTGCCGTCCAGCCCCCCTGAAGGAAGGTCGTGTGATCGTGGCCGATGTGCGGATTCTCGACGACGCGGATCTCGACGCCGCCGTGGCGGTCCTCGCCCACGGGATCCGTGAGATCCCGCTCTACCGCTGGCTTCTGGGCGAGCACGCGGACGACCTCGACAAGCGGGCGTGGCTGGCGAGGATCCTGCTGCTCCCGCTCCTGCGGGCGGGGTGCGTCGCGGGTGCGGAGGCGGATGGTCGGCTGGTCGGTGTGCTCGCCTGGCAGCCGCACGACCTCGACCTGAGTGCGGTCACCGAGGGGGCGCTGACCCGCGACGACTTCAGCGCGGTGATCCAGACGCCGGAACTGTTGGAGCGGTTGCGGGAGCTTTGGACCGAGCCGCCGTTGCCGCCGCCCGTTCCCGACGGCGTGAACATGATTCTGGTGACCGTGCTGCCGGAGGTGCGCGGCGGCGATGTGCTGGCCGACCTCGTCGCGCCGGTCGAGGAGTACTGCCGGGAGCGCGACCGCCCCGCGTATCTGTGGACCGGGTCGCCGCGGGTCCGTGATTGGTTCGCCGCCGGCTGGCACGGCCGAGTGTTCGCGGAGGTGGAGTGGAACGGTGTCCGCCTGTACGGCGGCGTCTCCGGGCGACCGCTGACCGCGAGGTCGCGTCGTCGATTGTGAACGTCGCGAGTCCGCTGTTTCGCAACAGGGCCCTGGGAACCCCGGTGGCGCTGTTCAGGCGGCCCGGTCGTATTCCCGGGCGATGAGCCGGACCCAGCGGCGGTCGGAGAGCGGCTGCGGGGTGCCGAGGAGATCCGGATCGATCACCGTGAACTCGTCGGTGCGGAGCCACGCTGCGATCTTGCGGGCGCGGTCTCGGGGACTCTCGTCGAACTCCTTGCCCTCGGCCGGGACCAGGCCC
>BTUT01000908.1:0-1001 GCA_045862935.1 Acidimicrobiia bacterium | reverse complement strand
CCGACGGAACCGGGAGCAGATGCTCGAGCTCGTCGCCCGGATGCGACGGCTGGAGGGTGGAGCGCGTGCCCGGTCGGACTCGAACGCGGAGCGGTTTCGGCGACGGAACCAGCTCACGCCGCGGGAGCGCCTCTCGCAGCTGCTCGATCCAGGTGCACCGGTGCTCGAGCTGGGCACCATTGGCGGTTACGACCCCGACGACGACGCGGCCGTGCCCGGCGGGGCGATGATCACCGTCATCGGCTTCGTCGCCGGCACGCGATGCATGGTCGTGGCCAACGACAGCGGCATCGATGCCGGCGCGATCACCACCCCGGGTACCGAGAAGTTGATCCGGGCCGAGCAGATCGCGCTCGACAACCGGCTTCCGATGATCTTCCTGGTGGAGTCCGCGGGCGGAAACCTCTTGACCTACCGCGTCGAGCGCCTGAGCCGCGCCGGGCGGATGTTCTACAACCAGGCGAGGCTCAGCGCCGCGGGCATCCCGGTCATCACGGTGCTGCACGGGTCGGCCACCGCGGGAGGTGCCTACCTCCCGGGCATGTCGGACGTCGTGATCGGAGTGCGCGACACCGGCATGGCGTTTCTCGCGGGTCCGCCGCTGCTCCGCGCGGCAACCGGTGAGGTTGCCGCGGCGGAAGACCTCGGTGGAGTCACGATGCACGCGACGGTCTCGGGCCTCGTCGAGTACGTGGCGCGCGACGACGCGGACGCCCTCCGCATCACGCGCGACGTGGTCGCGCGGACGAACTGGAGCGCGGGCCTGCCGGCTGGACCCAACGGGTTCGACGCTCCGGCGTACGACCCGGACGAGCTGGCCGGCGTCGTCCCGGTCGACTATCGCCAGCCCTACGACGCACGAGAGGTCATCGCGCGGCTGAGCGACGGCTCCGACCTGCTCGACTTCAAACCGGACTTCGGCGCTCCAACCGTGTGTGTCGAGGCCTCGGTCCATGGATACGCAGTCGGGTTCGTCGCGAACAACGGAGCCATCGACAACG
>BTUT01000907.1:0-1002 GCA_045862935.1 Acidimicrobiia bacterium | reverse complement strand
GGGCGGGCCGGCGGGTGGGCCGGGGGGTCGGCCGGGGGGTCGGGCTCGGCGTGGGGCGCCCCCGCCGTTGACACCTCGACCGCTCGCGCCCTGTCCGGTGCGCGCCAGCGCACCGTGCCGGGTGGTGCACCGGCCGAGGCCCACACGGCCGCCGGTGACGACGAGCACGATGCCGCGGCGGATCGCGGGCTGACGACCGAGGACCTGGCCCTCGACGCCAAGGAGGACGCGGGCCTGGCGCCTTCGACTCGCCCGCGCATCGGTGACACGCGCCCCGCCACCCCGAGGCCACAGATCGGCGACACCCGCCCGGCACCGGCCCCGAGTCCGGGGGCCATGACCGGCGGCGCCGACACGGGCTCGCGGTCGGGGAGCCGCCGGCGCCGGCGAGGGGGGCGTGGCCGCGGCCGGGGCGGGAGCGGCACCGGGGGCGGCTCCGGGGGCGGCGCCCCGGCGCGCCCGGCCGGCGGGGAGGTGGTGCGGGCCGATCTCGGCGTGGGCGACGCGGTCGGGCTGGAGCTCGACGAGGACACGCTCGAGCGCCGTCGGGGGCGCACCCGCAAGGGTCGACCGGCGGGCCGGTACTTCATGTGCGTGCACGTGCGCGAGGACGGGCACACCCACATCGCCGTGCTCGAGGGCCGCAGCCTCGTCGAGCACTACGTGACCACTCCCCGCGACGACGACATGTCGATCGACGGCAACATCTACTTGGGCCGGGTCCAGAACGTCCTCCCGGGCATGGAGGCGGCCTTCGTCGACATCAGCACGCCGAAGAACGGGGTGCTCTACCGCGGCGACGTGTCGTTCGACCCCGCCGAGGTCGAGCAGAAGCAGCCCCGGATCGAGCAGCTGCTCAAGAACGGCCAGTCGGTGCTCGTCCAGGTCACGAAGAACCCGATCGGAGCAAAGGGTGCCCGCCTCACCCAGGAGGTGAGCCTGGCGGGCCGGTTCGTCGTGCTCGTGCCCAACCAGCCGGAGACGTACGGGATCTCGAAGCGC
>BTUT01000906.1:0-1002 GCA_045862935.1 Acidimicrobiia bacterium | reverse complement strand
GAGTACTCGGTCCAGGACGTGACCTGCTCGTTGCGGAACCGGACGACCATGACGTAGCGGTTGCGGTAGCGCACCTCGCGGCCACGAACCCGGTTGTCACCGCGCACCTCGCAGATGACGAGGTCGGGGTCGACCGTCTCGTGGACGGCGGTCACCGTGTACGACACCGACTCGAAGCGCTCGAACAGGTTCGCGAGCATCGTGGCGATCTCGACGCGCGATCGACGGGGTGCCATCTCCGGGTAGTACGGCGCTTCGTACACGGCCTCCTCCGCGAGGTGCGCGGTGTACCCGGAAACATCCCCGCGCGACACGCACGCGAGCATCTCGCGCACGATCCCGGCGTGGCGCGTCCAGTGCCGGCGATCGGAGACGCTCATGTGATCGTCACCCTGGAGAACACCGACAGGTCCTGGGGCTCGCCGATCACCACGCGCCGGAGGGTGCGCGGCTCCTCGACGCCGACGTCGGGACGGCCGTGCTGGAGCGCATGGTTGTCCCACACCACGAGATCCCACGGCGCCCAACGGTGCACGTAGGTGTGGGCCGGCTGGTAGAGGTGGGCGAAGAGCGACTCGATCAGGGACGTGCTGGCTCTCGGGTCGAGCGGCAGGAGCGCGTCGGTGTGCTGCTCCCACACCCCGAGGATCTCCTCGCCCGTGTCGTGGTGGGGCCAGAGCACGGGACGCAGGGTGTGGGGGTACCGCTCGTCGAGACGCCCCTCGCGCACACGCACACCCGTCTGCCCCGCGGGGCTCGCCACGTCGACGATGTGCCGCGCGGTCAGGCCCACCAGCTGCTCGCGCAGCGCGCGCGGCAACGTGCGCGCCGCGAGCACTCCGTTCACGAACCACGTCTCGGTCCCCTGCTCGGGGATCTCGATGCCGTGGAGGGAGATCGCCTCGTACGGCGTCGGGAAGAAGCCGAAGTCGATGTGGAACGAGGCGGCGGTGGACCCGAGGATCCCGTCGGCACGGTGGTTCGAGACGAACGTGACCGCAC
>BTUT01000905.1:0-1004 GCA_045862935.1 Acidimicrobiia bacterium | reverse complement strand
GGGCACCCAGGTGCGGGCCCACATCGAGCGCCGGTACGGGCTGCGGTGGTCGGCGCCGGCGCCGTGGATCCGTGACTACGTGGGCGCCATGCGGGCGGTGTGGGACTGCTGGCAGCACGGCACCCCGCTGCGGTTCGAGAGCGAGCACTACACGATCGACCTGATGGTCCCGCTGTTCAACCCGGGCCCGATCGAGCACCCGCGCATCCCGGTGCACCTGGCCGCCATCGGCCCCAACATGTGCGCGGTGGCGGGGGAGCTGGCCGACGGCGTGCGGCTGCACCCGGTGTGCTCCGCCAAGTTCATCGACACCGAGGTCCTGCCCGCCCTCGTCCGGGGGGCGGCGCGTACCGGTCGGGATGTCGACGAGGTCGAGATCTGCATGAAGCCGTTGATCGGCACGGCACCGGATGCGGCCGCGCTGGAGAAGGTGGTCCGCACGGTACGGGCTCGGGTGGCGTTCTACCTGTCGACCCCGTCCTACCGGCGCGCGTTCGCGGTGCACGGGTGGGAGTCGATCGCCGAGCAGGCGTCGGTGCTGTCACGGGCGCAGCGCTGGGAGGAGCTGCCCGGGCTGGTCGACGACGAGCTGCTGCACACGATCGCCACCATCGGCACCTACGACGAGATCGCCGGCAAGCTCAACGAGCGTTACGCCGGTCGGGTGCACCGCATCGAGTTCTCGATCCCGGTCAACAGCGAGCAGGATGCCGAGGCGTTCCGTTCGATCCTGGCGGAGCTGCGCTGACGACGGGTTCGGGCCCCGCTGCGACACGTTGGGCGTCCGATCCTCGTGTCCGTGGGCCGGGCGAGGGCGGGTCAGGCGGGCCGCAGGTCGATGCCGGTCAACGCCCGGTAGCGCTCGAGGAACTCGGCAGTGGGCGCCGACCACAGGTCCTGCCACGCCTCGTCGCCCAGTCGTTCCCGCAGCTCGATCATGGCCCGGCAACCCTGACCCACCGGACGCTGCCGCGCGCCCGGGGCGCCGCCGGTGAGCGCCTCGC
>BTUT01000904.1:0-1004 GCA_045862935.1 Acidimicrobiia bacterium | reverse complement strand
GGCCGCGGTCCAGGCGTCGGCGCAGGCGGCGACGGTGGTGGTCTTGCCGGCGCCGGCCCGACCGATCGCGGTCGCGTAGCGGTGGCCGCGTTGGCACCACTCCGTCACGAGCCGGCGCTGCTCTTCGGTGAGGTGCGGATGCCGGGCAAGTCCGGCGTCGACGTGGCGGTCGGCGACGAGGTGTGCGCCGCGGTGCAGGCCCTTGGCGAACCGGGTGGCGATCCGCTCCTGGACCTGGAGCATCTCGACCGTCGTGTAGAGCGGTGAATGCCCGTCGGTCAGCCGAACGACGTGACGCGAGCCGAGGAACTCGTAGGTCAGCTCGAGGAGACGCTCGGCGCCGCACAGCAACGGCTGCGGCCGACCATCCTCCGTCGGGATGGGTTGGTTGGCGAGTGCAGCGAGCGCGTCGGCTTGGCTGAACACCGACCCACTCGCGCAGATGCCGTCTGGTGCGGCCAGCGAGGCGAACAGGGCCTCGGCGTCGACGGTCTGCTCGACGCGCTCCCGACCGGTGACGGCAACGAGGGTGTCGGGGGTGAGCCCGTGGCGGGCGGCTCGCTCCCGCCATGAGGCGACGAGGTCGTCGGTGGGAGTGTGCTGCTTGGCGGGGCGGGTGCGCAGCACGATGTGCTCGACCTCACGGGGATGCGCGCCGCGGCCGATCTCGGCTTCGAGCTCGGCGAGGGCGTCATCGATCTCGGCGCGGCGCTTCGAGAACTCTCGGATGACCGGGTTGGTGATGCCGTCGATCTCCCAGCCGCCCGTGCGGCCGGGACGCCACCGCACCCCCAGCGTCTGGGTGAGCTGGTGGCGCATCTCGGCGGTGGCCAGTGCGGACGCAGCGTGCGCGTTGGCGAACAAGGGCCGGGACCACAGACCCCGGTGGGTGCCATCGTCGGTGCGGGCGGTGTTGACGACCACGTTGTGGTGGTGTGGGAACGGGTCCAGCGCCCGGGAGGTGAGGTGCCGGAACGACGCCACCGCGAGCCCCTCCGCGGGGA
>BTUT01000903.1:0-1005 GCA_045862935.1 Acidimicrobiia bacterium | reverse complement strand
AGGCGCGCAGTGCGTCTCGAACCTCTGCACCGTCATTCCGGTCCTCTCGGACACTTCCTTCGCGATCACGGGCGGGCAGTTCTCCAGCCAGGCCTGGACCATCCCGAACCCGCTCGGCGATCCCGCCCAGATCGCTTCGCCGGTACCCGAGCAGGGCAACTCCGCGCTCTACGTGGTGTTCGACGGAGACACGACCAACCCGATGGGTCGCCTCAGCGAGCGTGAGGAGTGCATCACTGCTCCCACGAGTGGCGTCGACCCGACGCCGAAGACCGTGAACTACACCGACTTCCGCAACTTCGGGGACGAAGCCGACGAGGTTCGCGAGCTCTGCTGCGCGCCCGTGCGTCACCTCTGCGGCCTCCCGCTCTGCGACCTGGTGCCCGCGAACCCCGACGCGCCGGATGGACCGCAGATCCGCTCCTCGCCGACCAGCGTCGACGGCGTGATCCCGAACTGCATCCCCTTCGAGATGCCCGCGTTCTGCTGCACGGAGTGATCGCGGTCTCGAGACCTCTCTCGACAAAGAAGCCCGGCCTCGGCTGGGCTTCTTTCGTACGTGGTTTTCTTTCGTGAGTGCGCGCGTTCGACCAGGGCGCTTCGCCGCATGGGTCGGTTCGTTCCACCTGGCGCACGTTGCCCCGCGGGCCCGACCGCCCCAAAGGTCGGGCCCATGCGCGTCTCCTCGCTCCTCGTGCTCGCCGTCTTCGGCGTCTTCACTCCCGTTGCCCTCGCCCAGACGCCCGAGAGCCCCGCTCCGAGCGAGGGCACGGCGAACGAGGCCGCGTCGAACGAGGCTGCGCCCAACGATCCCGCGAGCCACACGTCGACCCAAACGCCGGAGGCGCCGAGCACGCCCGCCCCCACCGTCGAGGCCGTTCAGACCACTCAGGCCCCGGCCGTCCAGACCGTCCCGCCTCCGCCCGCGCCCGTCGCCGCGCCCACGATCGTCCGCGTCCGCGCCGGCGACGAAGAAGCCCGCGGCGTGGTGGTCGTCGACGCGCG
>BTUT01000902.1:0-1010 GCA_045862935.1 Acidimicrobiia bacterium | reverse complement strand
GCGGTGTCCCGCGGTACGGCACGGTGATCCTCGACGAGGCCTTCGACCGCGCCGACGCCGCTTTCACCCGCCGCGCGCTGGACGTGTTCACCCAGTTCGGTTTCCACCTGGTCCTCGCGACTCCGCTGAAGCTCCTGCAGACGCTGGAGGACTACATCGGCGGCACCGCGACCATCTCGATCCGCGACAGCAAACAGTCGACGATCAACCTCGTCGAGTGGACCGACCTGGCCGAGGAGTCCGCATGATCCCGGTGTCCGCAGTCAAGGAGTCCGCGCGAAAGGCCGTCCGGTCTCGCATGCGCCGCTGGGTCGCCGACCCGGACGGCGCGGCCGTGGACACGGTGACGATCGCCCTGCACCCACCCACCGAATCGACTGTCGCCGACGATCCGGACGCGGCACGCGACTGGGTCCGCTCGTGGGGCGCCTACACCGGTCCCGGCACCGTCGACCGCGAGGACCGTCGCTGGCGGAGCTTCGGCACCCAGACCGTCCCGGTGCGGGTCACTCTCTCCGGGGTGGAGGAGATCTGCCGCGCCGCAGGCGAACTCGGTCGGTGGCAGCGGCTGGTCGCGCGACGCGCCCGCCTCCTCACGCTCAGCACGGGCCCGACCTTCGACGACGCCGTCGCCGGCCGCCACAAGACATGGGACGCCCTCGACGACGCCGACTTCGACCGCCTCGTCGCAATGCTCGCCTGGCTGCTCACCCATCCCGATTCCGGTCTGCTGATCAGGCAGCTGCCCGTCGAGGGCGTGCACACCAAGTGGCTCGGCGCGCACCGTGGGCTGGTCGAGGGTCTGGTCCAAGCGGCGCGCGGATCTGCCGAGCTCGGCATCCACGCGGCGCCCCGGCTGATCGAGATGGCCGTGCTCGACCCCGCGCTCCTGCCCGGATGGCCACGAATCCTCGCCGCGCCGGTCACCGACCTCGACGCACTGCCGATCGCACCGACCACCGTCCTGATCGTCGAGAACCGCGAATGCCTGCACGTCCTGCCGACCGCGC
>BTUT01000901.1:0-1015 GCA_045862935.1 Acidimicrobiia bacterium | reverse complement strand
CCGACCGGCGGGACCGTCGCGATGTCCGCTCCTGGCGGTCGTCGTGCGGGATTCGTCACCGGGTTGCTCACCGACATCCTGAACCCGAAGATCGGGATCATGTTCATCACGCTGCTCCCCGGCTTCGTGCCCGCCGGTTACTCCGCCGCCTGGACCACGCTGGGCTTCGGCCTCATCTACCTCGCGTTGACCTTCGTGTACTTCGCCGCGCTAGTGCTGGCCGCGGAGAAGATCGGGAAGTGGATGCAGACCCCGCGGATCCGCCGAGGCATCGACCTGGTCGCCGGCTTCGCGCTTGTCGGCTTCGGGATCCGCTTGGCGACGGAGTAGACCGCGCTCCTAATCCGCCCGATACAGGATCCCGCGGCCGATCGCCTCGCGGATCGACGGCATCGCCACCTGCGCGAGCGCATCCGCATCGACGCCGTGGAAGTCGGCGATGAGCGAGATCAGCGCGGCGAGCGGAACCTCACCGCGGCAGCCCCCGAACAGCGCGGTCAGCACCTCGTCGACAGCGAGCACCGCACCGGGGCCGCCCGGCCGGGTGACCGACGCGCTCACCTGCTGCCATCCGTCGTCACCGGGCAGCGACTGCGTCTCCAGGAACACCGGGGACGTGGAGAGCCGCGAGGCGAGCAGGTCGGCGTCGGAGTTCTCGCGGAGGAAGTCGCGTCGCGCCCAGAACGCCTGCGCCTCGAAGCCGGTCACCTCCTGGCCGGCCGCGGTGATCTCCTCGATCACCACGTCGGGATCACGCGGCTCGGCGGGCTTCCGGAAGGTGATCGACCCCATGCCGATGGCGACGATGTCTTCCTCTTCGAACCAGTCGAGCCAGCGGGCGCCGCGCTCGGCGGCGTCGACCACCGACTCCCCCGCATCCGAGACCCAGAGCGAGACGTAGCTGATCGGGTCGGCGAGTTCGCGCTGCACCACCCACGCGTCCAGCCCCGTCGCCTCGACCCACTCGCGGACGCGCTCGTCCCAGGCGTCGACGTCGCGGACCACCCAGTTCGCG
>BTUT01000900.1:0-1015 GCA_045862935.1 Acidimicrobiia bacterium | reverse complement strand
CGGGACGACGGCGACTACCTCGGCGAACAGTTCATGCAGTGGTTCCTCAAGGAGCAGGTGGAGGAGGTCTCCACCATGACCACCCTGCAGGCCATCGCCGCCCGCGCCGACGGCAACATCTTCGACCTCGAGAACTTCGTCGAACGCGAGGTCAACGCCGCCCCGGTGACGCCGGCGTCGGCGAGCGACCCCGGCGAGCCGCTGGCCGCGGGCGGCAATCTTTAACGGAGCGTCACCTGGCGCCCGATGATCCCGGCGCGCGAGCTGCGCTGCGCCGCGGTCAGGTCGGACGTGTCGGCGAGCGCCTCGGTCAGGCGCGCGTCGAACTCCTCGACGCCGTCGATCCACTCCTCGTGGTGGGCTTCCACGTCGAGGTCGAAGACCGGCACGATGAGCCCGTGCGTCCGGAACGAGCCCGCGAACCGCGACCCCTCGCCCAGCGTCAGGTGCCCTGCCGCGTGCACGCGGGAGAGCGCGTTCATGAGGGTGGTCTCGTCCTCGGGTCGCACCCAGCGCAGATGCGCCTTCTCGCCGGCGTCCACCCACCACGGAGCGCCGACACCACTGCTCGGACGCAGGCGGGCCGTCGGCAGGATGGTCTCGTTGGCGCGATCGAGCATCATCGACAGCTCCTGCGGGATGTTCGCGTCCTCCGCGAACCACCAGCCGAAGTCGGTGTGGACGACGATGTCGAGGTCGGCCTCCGGATCGAGGATCTCGGTCAGTGCCTGCTCGGTCCGGGCACCGTCGTAGCTGTCGCCGTCGGCCGCGGACGCCGCCCACGCGAGGGCGCCGGCGATGGACCCGGCCAGGTCGGCGGGCTCGGGGTTGGTCTGCAGCCCCACCAGGCCCTGCGTCACCTTCCCGTTCGCGTCGCCCGCAACGGCGCCCTTCTCACCGAAGACGGCGGCGTCGCGCAGCCGGACCTCGGCGGGCACGGCACCCGGCAGGATGGTCGCGAAATCGGCCTCGTGCGCGGCCCCGAAGCTCTCGGCGTACGGTACCTGCGCCGTGG
>BTUT01000899.1:0-1015 GCA_045862935.1 Acidimicrobiia bacterium | reverse complement strand
CGCCCCGTTCCCACCGGGACCGCACCCGGCGTCGAGCACCCGGGCTCGACGGTCGCGAGGACGGTCGAGCCACGGGCGGAGGAGATCGCCCATCACCGATCGGGTGTTGCGATACCACCAGTGGTCGTTCTCGGCGGTCGCGATCCGCGCGTACTCGTCGATCTCCACTGGGGGCGACGCTAGCCCGAGGGTTGCGCGGGTGCGGTCTCAGCCGGGGTGGTTCGCCACCATGAGGCGGTCCACCGTGACCTCGGTGGTCGACCACGCCTGCACACCGAGGCGATGGCCTCGGCACGGCTCGCATCCGGCCTCGATCGAGGAGCGGCTCAGCTGGGTCACGGTCAGCACCGTCTCGCCGTCGACGGTCGCGACGAGCTGGTCCGCGTGCAGGCAGACCTCGATCGTGTGCATGCCGTGCAGACGCGAGGTGTCGGCCACCGGCGCGTGAGCGAGTGGCTGCCAGTGCTGGCGACCGTCGTTCCACTGCCGGAGCAGGAACCCGCCTCCCGCGTGGACCAGGTCCACGTCGAACGAGTAGCCGGTGATGCGGTCCGCGTCGTCGGCGGACACGCGGAACAGGAGGCCGAAGCCCGCGCCCGAGGTGAAGGTCACGAACGCCCGGGCCGTGAAGTCGTCGGTCGCCTCGAGGTCGGCGAGCGCCCAGCGGACGTCGGCCCGTCGCAGCGCGAGCGTGCCGTCGTCGGCCATCGCGGTGGCCGGGAAGATCCCGCCCACCTGCCACGCGGTGCCCGCGGCGACGAACGCCTCGGGCGGCAGATCGGGCGGCGGCGTGGGCACCACTCCCGGTGCTCCACCCGGCATTGTCGCCGACCAGGAGATCGGCGCCAGCGGCGGTGTGGTCTCGTCGACGCGGGCCGCCGTCGTGGCTGCATCGGGCGTGCCGAGCGGGTCGGCCGGCGGGACCGACACCGCTGTTCCGGTCGTCTCGAGTGCCATGGGATCGTCGGCGGCGACCGGGCGCTGCTCGGCGACGAGGGCCTCGGCGGCCGCGGCC
>BTUT01000898.1:0-1015 GCA_045862935.1 Acidimicrobiia bacterium | reverse complement strand
CGCGTCGTACACGCCGCCCGCCGTCGAATCGGTCGACCGCATCGACAACCCGCTCATCGGCGCCGGGAGTGGGCCTGTCTGAGGTCGACCGACGACCTCGGCTCCACTGCTCGCGCGGAACGTCCCGGCGCCGGGGCACCTCCCGCGCCCGCTTCGGGGCAGCAGGCCTCATCCTTCCTTGGTGGCCCGCCTCCATCCGGACGCTTCACGCCCATCGGCTGACGTGCCGTTCCTGACGGCACCCGGCGCGCGGCTGCCGGGGGACGTCCACCATCCAGGTGATCGGTGGCCGGCGGGATGCACCGCCGGGTGTGCCGGCGCGCGACGATGGCGGGACCGCACACCCAGGGAGCCCTGATGCCGACGCCCAATCCCCCGGCCGCCCGCACCGCCCAGACCAAGCCCCCGTCCAAGCGGAGCTCGAAGCCCGCAGCCTCCGCCGACGCCGACGCGGTCGATCCGTTCGCCCCCGCGTCCCTCGGCCCGATCACGCTGCGCAACCGCTTCGTGAAGGCCGCGACCTTCGAGGGCATGGCGAAGCGCAACCTCGTGAGCGACCGGCTCATCGAGTTCCACCGGGTCATGGCCGCCGGCGGCCTCGGGATGACCACGGTCGCGTACCTCGCCGTCTCCGAGGACGGCCAGGGCGCACCGAACGAGATCGTCGTCCGCGCCGAAGCCGAGGAGGGCCTCCGGCGGATCGCCGACGCCGTCCACGGCGAGGGCGCCGCGATCTCCGCGCAGCTCGGTCACGCCGGCCCGGTGGCGGCCGGGACCGGGCGCAAGGGCCTCGCGCCGTCCCGGCAGTGGAGCCCCATGGCCATGAAGTTCACCCAGGAGGCCACCGAGGCCGACATCACGCGCGTCACCGCCGACTTCGCGAGCGCGGCGAAGCGCCTCCAGGACACCGGCTTCGACGCGATCGAGCTGCACCTCGGCCACCACTACCTGCTCAGCGCGTTCCTCAGCCCGGGCCTGAACCGACGCACCGACCGGTTCGGGGGGTCGGTCGAGA
>BTUT01000897.1:0-1016 GCA_045862935.1 Acidimicrobiia bacterium | reverse complement strand
GCCGTCGAAGGCGATGTGGTGCGCGGTGAGGACGAGGTCGATGGCATCGTCCTCGGTCGCGCGGCGGAAGGCGCCACGGATCGGCAGGTCGCCGGACACATCGAAGCCGCGGGATGCGGACTCCACCAGACCCGACAGGTCGTCGGTCTCGAGCCATTCGAATCGCGTGCGAGCCTCGTCGACCGACAGGATCGTCTGGATCGGCCCCTGTTCGTCGGACGGGTAGACGGTGCGGAGCACCTCGTGGCGCTCGAGGACGTCCCCGAGCGCTTGATGCAGCGCACCCAGGTCCAGGTCGCCGCGGAGCCGGAGTCCCATCGGGATGTTGTAGGCGGGCGATGCGGTGTCGAACTGGTTGATGAACCACATGCGCTGCTGCGCCGTCGACAGGGGGATGCGTGCGGGGCGCTCGCGCGCCGCGAGGGCCTCCACCTGGCGACCGCGACCGACGAGGCCGTGGGCGAGCTCGCGGATGCTGGGCGCGTCGAAGATGTCACGGACCGTCACGTCGACGTCGAGCGCGGCGGCGATCCGGGCGGCGAGGCGCGTCGCCGCCAATGAGTTGCCGCCGAGGTCGAAGAACGACTCGGCAGCGCTGACGCGCTCCGTGCCCAGCACCGCGGCGTAGACCTCGGCCAGTCGGATTTGAAGGTCGCCTTCCGGCGCCACGTATGCGGCGGCGGTGATCTCCGGCGCGGGCAGTTTGCGCCGAGCCACCTTGCCTGCGGTGTTCAACGGCATCTCGTCGAGCGTCATCCACACGGTGGGGCGCATGTACTCGGGGAGCGCGGCGGCGACCGAGGCCTTCACCGTTTCCAGATCCACGGTGCCCGGAGCCACGTAGGCGACGAGCTGGTCGCCCGCAGGCAGCTTGGCGACCGCCGCTGCCGCATGCACCACTCCCGGTGCTGCCGCGATCACCGATTCCACTTCACCGAGTTCGAGTCGCTGACCGCGCAGCTTCACCTGGAAGTCGGTGCGGCCCAGGTACTCGATCCGTCCCGAAGAGTTCCAAC
>BTUT01000896.1:0-1016 GCA_045862935.1 Acidimicrobiia bacterium | reverse complement strand
CGCGGGTCTCGAACGCCAGGTGGGTACGCCGGATCACGATGTCGCCTAACGTCACCGCCCTCTCGCGGGCGATGGCGTGCAACGGCTCGGTCATCGTGTAGGGGAGGGCCGGGTCGATGCGTTCGCGCAGCGCCGGGTCGTCGCGCGTCGGTCGCCACGCGTCGCGCCAGTCGCACCCGTAGGCCCCCGCGAGGCGGCGCGCGACCGCCGCATCGCCCACCGCCGCCGCCGCCTCGTGCTCGGTTGCCGAGAGCGAGCGCATGGCCCCCCCGGGAAGGAGCACCTCGCGGTGCGGGCGTCCCGGGCGCTCATGCTCGCCTAACGCTTCGCAGGCGCGGTCCACCACGTCCTCGGCCATCGCCCGGTACGTCGTGAGCTTGCCGCCCGTCACCACCAGCATCCCGAGCGGGCCGGTGGCGATCGTGTGCTCGCGCGAGGCGCTCCCCGCGTCGCCCTCGGCCAGCGTGGCCGCCAGCGGGCGGATCCCCGACCACGCCGCCACCACGTCCTCGTCGCCCAGCCGGGCCGCGGGGAAGTTCGCGTTGCAGGCCTCGAGGAGATAGCGGACTTCCTCGCGCGTGGCACGGACCTCGTCGGGGCCGCGACGGGCCGCGGTCTCCGTCGTCCCGATGATCGTGTGCGTGGCGGCAGGGAGGACGAACATCACCCGCCCGTCCTGCGGCGCCACGAGCGTGACGGCATCGCGGTTCCCCACGCGGTCCCGTGGCACCGCGACGTGGACCCCCGCGGATCCGAGGACGGCGTGTCCCCGCGTCCCGCCCTCGAGCGCCTCCAGGGCGTCGGTCCACGGGCCCACTGCACTCACGATCACCCGGGCATGCACCGTCACCTCGCGTCCGGTGGAGTCATCGCGCACCATCGCTCCGGTCGCCCGCCCGGCAGCGCGCGTCAGCGCAGTGACCGCCGCGTGGTTCAATACCGTCGCCCCGGCGGCCGCGGCGCCGAGCGCGTTGGCCAGGGTGAGGCGCGAGTCGTCGGTCGAGGCGTCCCAGTAG
>BTUT01000895.1:283-1017 GCA_045862935.1 Acidimicrobiia bacterium | reverse complement strand
ATCGCGGAGACCGCACAGGTCAGTCCGACCACGAGCAGGGCGGCCGCAGACCAGTTCACACTTCGCTCCGAGCCCGAGCCCGAGCCCGAGCCCGAGCCCGAGCCCGAGCCCCGGTGGTCCGCGGACAGGCGCACGACGGGGACCAGGGCCAGCATGATGACGGGGACGCTGAGCCAGAACACCGCACGCCACCCCGCGACCTGAACCAGCAGTCCGCCGATCACCGGGCCGGCGGGCAGGGCCGCCCCGCCGATCGCTGCCCACACACCGACGAGACGGGACCGGGCGCGATCGTTCGGCGCACCCTGCACCAGGAGCGCGAGGGTTCCGGGGAGGGCCGTGGCCGCGCCGACGCCCTGGACGGCGCGCGCGGCGATGAGCACCTGGATGGTCGGAGCGAGGGCGCAGACGAGGGAGGCCGCGCCGAAGGCACCGAATCCGAGTAGGACGACCCGCCGGTGACCGATGCGATCGCCGATCGATCCGGCGGGCAGCAGCAGCGCAGCCAACGGAATCGCATAGGCGTCGACGACCCAGGCCAGCCCCGTGCTGCCCGCGTCCAGAACGGCGTCGATCCGCGGCAGAGCGACGTTCACCACCGTCACGTCCAGCAGAACCAGGAAGTAGCCGCCGCACAGTGCGAGGGTCAGCGAGCGGGATCGATCAGACGTCATGCGGTCAATCGTGAGGCCAGAACGTTTCAACGCTCGTCGAAGTGAATCGGGCCTACAGTC
>BTUT01000895.1:0-273 GCA_045862935.1 Acidimicrobiia bacterium | reverse complement strand
GACCGGACAGAACGCCTCGACCGAGGCGGCAGCCCAGTCGGGAGAGCCGGACATCGCCTCGGTCGCCTCCGCCTTCGCCGACCCCCGCCGCGCACGCGTGTTGATGGCGCTCGCGGACGGCCGTGCGCTGCCCGCGGGGCGGTTGGCCGAAGAAGCGGGGGTCGCGGCGTCCACCGTCAGCAATCACCTCGCGGTGCTGCTCGGCCATGGATTGGTGACCGTCCAGCAGCAGGGGCGGCATCGCTACTATCGGCTCGCCGGCGACGAGGTGGA
>BTUT01000894.1:0-1018 GCA_045862935.1 Acidimicrobiia bacterium | reverse complement strand
GCAACATCCCCACGCAGGAGATCGATCTCGCCGCGACGGACCGGCTGCGTACCTGGCCGTCGCAGCAGGGCACCACGCGCGACCGTATGACGCGACGTTGGGGCCGCTGACTCGTGAACAACGGACAACCCGACGCCCACTCCTCCGACCCGAGCGCCTGGAACGCGCGGTCGTCCGCGCCGCGGACCCAGCAGACCGCCGACTCCGAGGACGCCGCCCGGCGGCACGCACCGATTTCGCGGGAGACCGCCGCGGTGTTCGGTAGGCCCGACGGTGTGACCGGTTCCTTCGCGGGCTCCACGGGTACCGCCGACCGGCGGCCCGCGCCGGAGATCGCGGCACCCGATCCGGTGCTCGCGGAGGCGTTCGGACGTCCGGCGGGCACCTCCGAGACCCTGCAGCGCGATCCGCTGGCCACGTACGGCCGGTCCGACGACGAGAGCAAGCCCGAGGATCCGTGGCGCGACCCGGAGAGCATGGCGCGCCTCGAGGGACCTGCGCTTGCCGAGCCGACGCGGCCCACACCGACCGAGGCCGGTCCGAAGCTCGGTATCACCGACGTTCTCCTCGGCCGACGGGTGCGCTGGTACGCACTGGCCACGCTGGCGATGGTCGCCTTGGGCATCGGCCTGGTCGGCGGCCTGCTCGGGCGCTGGACCGCCGAGGTCGTGTCCCCGCTGAACTCGGATTCGGTGCAACTCTCCACCGGCGACAAGAATTCCGACGACGCGGCGAGGTCGCCGGTGGCCCGGGTCGCCCGCGCGGTGGAGAAGTCGGTCGTGGCGATCGATGTCCGCACGGCGAGCGCGGTGGCGACCGGCTCGGGCTTCGTCATCGACAAGAACGGCTACATCGCCACCAACAATCATGTGATCTCGATGGCCGCGAATGACCGCAGCGCGAAACTCGAAGTGGTGTTCTTCGACCGCAAGCGGGTGGCGGCCCGCGTCGTCGGACGGGATCCGAAGACCGACCTCGCCGTCCTGAAGGTCGACAACGTCGACAATCTGACGGTGTC
>BTUT01000893.1:0-1018 GCA_045862935.1 Acidimicrobiia bacterium | reverse complement strand
GGCTGACCGTCGCCGACTACCGGGAGTCGGGCGGCATCACGTCGGCGCTCGCCGAGACCGCGGAGGCCACCTGGGCGGCCCTCGACCCCGCCGACCACGACGAGGCGCGCGCTGTGCTGCTGTCGCTGGTGCAGTTCGGGCCGCGCCGCACTCCGATGCGCGCCTCCGTGTCGCCGACCGACCTGCGCGACCGGTTCTCGCCGTCGGTGATGCGCATCGTCGACGCGTTCTCCGACGCCCGCCTGCTGACCGTCAGCTCGGACTCGGTCACCTTCATCCACGACGCCGTCATGTCCTCGTGGCCGCGCATGGCCGACTGGATCGCCGACGACGCGGACCTGCTGCAGTGGCGGCAGCAGCTCGGCGACGACGCCGAGGCCTGGAACCGCAACGACCACCGTCCCGACTACCTGTACAGCGGCGGGCGTCTGGAGACCGCCCTCGCGAACCGGGCCGGGCTCGGCGAGCACCGGCAGGTCCTGCTGCCCGCCGGTTCCGCGGCCTTCCTCGACGCTGCGGAACAGCAGCAGACGCGGCGGGGACGGTTGCGCATCGGTGCCATCCTGGCGGTGGTCCTGCTGGCGGTGGCCGCCGTGGTCACCGCCGTCATCGCGCTGGACCAGTCGGCCGACCTGGCTCGACAGCGCAATGCGGCCGAGCGGGCGGCCGTCATGTCGAGCATCGACGGCCTGGTGAACTCCGATCCGTCGCTGGCCGCCCGGCTCCTCTCGGTCGCCGACACGCACTACCCGGACGACAGCCGGGTCCGCAGCGGAATCCTCGCGTCGTACATGTCGCCGCTGGCGCGTTCGCTGAACGGGCACGACGGCGCAGTCTACGACGTCGTCTTCTCCCGCGACGGTCGACTCCTCGCCACCGCGGGCAACGACCGCACGGTGCGCATCTGGGAACGCGCCATCGGTCAGACGCGACCGTTCGCCCCGGTCGCGACGCTTCGCGGCTTCACCACCTTCGTCACCTCGGTGACCTTCGACGCGTCGACGCGTCTTGTCGCGGC
>BTUT01000892.1:0-1018 GCA_045862935.1 Acidimicrobiia bacterium | reverse complement strand
TCGTGCGTCTCGTCGCCGCGACCGGGCGACCGACCGTGGTGGTGGTGAACGCGGCGTCGCCGATGGAGATGCCGTGGTGCGACGACGTGGCCGCGGTCCTCCAGTGCTGGTTCGGCGGTCAGGAGATGGCGGGGGCGCTCGCCGACGTGCTCACCGGCGCGGCCGAGCCCGGCGGACGCCTGCCCACCACCATCCCGGAGCGACTCGAGCACAACCCCGCCCACGACAACTTCCCCGGCGAGAACGGCGAGGTGCGCTACGGGGAAGGCGTGTTCATGGGCTACCGCGGTTACGAGCACCGGGCCATCACTCCCCGGTTCGCGTTCGGCCACGGCCTCGGGTACACGACGTTCGAGCTCGGGCCGCCGGTGGTGTCGGCGGACTCGTTCACGCCCGGCGCCTCGCTCACGGTGTCGGTGCCGGTCACGAACACCGGTGCGCGGCCGGGCTCGACCGTGGTGCAGTGCTACGTGGCGCCGGAGTCGCCGCGCCTCGCGCGACCGCCGAAGGAGCTGAAGGCGTTCGCCAAGGTCCGCTGCGATCCCGGTGAGACCCGCATCGTCGACCTCGTGCTCGACGAGCGGGCGTTCGCGTACTGGGATCCGGGGCAACCCGACTGGCACGCGATCGAGCCGCGCGGCGTGGGCCACGGCATCGGACCCGCGCCCGCCGAGCGGCGCGAGCCGGGCTGGCAGGTCGACCCCGGCCGGTACGACATCCTCGTGGGTCGCTCCTCGTCCGACCTCACCGGCCGCGCGGCCGTGCGGATCGACGCCGGGCCCTGAGCCTCGCCGCCCGGCACTCCGCTCGGCGGTCGGCTCTCGGCGCTCATCTCGGTTCCGCGTCCGGTTCCGCGTCCGGTTCCGTGTCCGGTTCCGCATCCTGCATCTGCATCCGTGCTCCTTGATCGGTCGACGTGACCACAGGTCGACGAGTGGCTCCGCGGTGACTTCGAGCGTCGCGCCGTGGTCATTCTCGGCTGGTGATCTGGGTGTGGTGGTGTTGGTGTTGGGTGAGG
>BTUT01000891.1:0-1020 GCA_045862935.1 Acidimicrobiia bacterium | reverse complement strand
GGGACCTCGCCCGCGGTGGGCACGATGCCCACCGCCCTGGATCCCGCCGAGGGCGGGTGGACCGCGCAGCTCGTCGGGACGGCACCCGACACCGCCGCCCCCGACGGAGCGGGTGGCTACCTGAGCGCCGGGCAGGCATCCCTCGCGACCCTTCCGGCGGTCGATCCCGACGCCGACGCCCCGCCCCGCGAGCGGCGGCGGGTGAGCGGCAAGGTCCGCGCCGCGGGCGGTGTCGTCGTGGGCGGCGCCGCGCTGATGCTCATCGGGTCGCGGCTCACCTGGATGGAGGTGCGCGGCCCGAAGGTGGGTGACGCCTACACGTCCTCGGGGGTCGACCTCGGAGACGGTCGGGTCACCATGGTGCTCGGGGTGGCGCTCGTGATCCTCGGGGCGGTGATCCTCACGGGCCGGTTCGTGAGGATGGGCGGCCCGAAGGTGGCGGCCATGGGGGCCATCGTGGCTGGTGCCGCGGCGCTCGCCGTGACTGCGGTGGACATCGCCGACGTGGCCGACCGAGCGGAGCGCCTGGGCGTGCCGCTGGGCGCGGTGACCGACGTGGGCACGGGCCTGTGGCTCGCCTTCGTGGGCAGCCTGCTCGCCGTCGTCGGCGGCCTGCTCGCCTTCGCCAACCGCAGGTAGCCCAACCGGATCCCGCTGGCACCACCGGTGCCGCCATGCGGCACAATGGGGGAGCGGGGACGTAGCTCAGTTGGCGAGAGCACCTGCTTTGCAAGCAGGGGGTCGTGGGTTCGAGTCCCATCGTCTCCACCGCGAAGGGCCTGTCACGGGCCTGCTGGTCGTCGGTGACCGGCGCGGGGTCGGCGGGCGTGCCCACTACGTGCCCACCACGGGCGGTGTCTGGCGTGTGATCGTGGGCGCGGGTGGGCACGGGCGGCGTGTCGCCGAAGCGCTCGAGGTAGTGGACGATGTCGGCGTCTTGGCCGTCGATGACGTGCTGGTAGCGAAGTGCCGCGGCGGCGGACGCGTGACCGATCCGGGCCATGAGCGCCTTGAGGCTGG
>BTUT01000890.1:0-1022 GCA_045862935.1 Acidimicrobiia bacterium | reverse complement strand
CACCCCCTCGGCGAGGTCCACGTGGACCCGCTGTTCGGCTACACGGTCGTGCTGCGCAACGACGCGGTCGAGGTGCGCCTCGGCCTCGTGACCGACCAGGCTGACCTGTCGCTGCGCCTCGGCCGCCTGGAGCACGTGATGAACGACGCCCGCGCCCGCGGAGCCCGCGTGGTGCTGGTGCGCCTCGACGACCGCCGGGACCCGACGCGGGTCACGGTGCGCCTCGAGTACCCGAACGGTGCGGCGGCGGGGGTCGTCGCCGACGCGGAGCCCGAGCGTCCGAGCGACGACGCCCCTCCGAGCAAGAAGAGCAGCCCCTCGCGACGGCCGACCGCGCCGTCGCGGGACCACATCCTACCCTGAGCAGTGAAGGCGAGCCCGAGCGCACCCCGGGCGGAGGACGAGCATGGCAAAGAAGACGGACGAGATCATCGTGGGCCTGGACATCGGCACGACGAAGGTGTGCGCGGTGGTGGGGGAGGCCTCGGAGCACGGGGTGAACATCATCGGCATCGGCACCGCCGAGTCGACCGGGCTCCGCAAGGGCATCATCGTGAACATCGAGACGACGATCCTCGCCATCCGCAAGGCGGTCGAGGAGGCGGAGCTGATGGCCGGCTGCGAGATCTCGTCGGTCTACGTGGGCGTGGCGGGCGCCCACATCAAGGGCTTCAACAGCCGCGGCATCGTCGCCGTCAACGACAAGCGCGAGGTGCGCACGGCGGACCTGGAGCGGGTGGTGGACGCGGCCAAGGCGGTCCAGATCCCGTCGGACCGCGACGTGATCCACATCCTGCCCCAGGAGTACCTGGTCGACGACTGCGACGGGGTGCGTGAGCCCCTCGGCATGTGCGGCACGCGCCTGGAGGCGAAGGTCCACATCGTGACCGCCGCGCGGTCTGCGACCGAGAACATCGTCCGCTGCACCAACGGCGCGGGCCTGCACGTGGCCGACGTCGTGCTGGAGCCGCTGGCGAGCGCGGCGACGGCGCTGTTCGAGGATGAGAAAGAGCTCGGCGTGG
>BTUT01000889.1:0-1022 GCA_045862935.1 Acidimicrobiia bacterium | reverse complement strand
TATACTCCGCCGGTGCGGCGACCCGATCAACCGTTGCCGGGCGGGCGCGAGCACAGCTCCGACCGCCGCGTCGACGGCGGCTCCGAGGGGCCGGGAGCCATCGCGGCGGTCGCGGAGGCGGCGGGCCTGCGCCGGATCCACATGCTGGCCTGGCGCGACTACGACGATCCCGAGGCCGGTGGCTCCGAGGTCCACGCCGAGCGCATCGCCGCCCGCTGGGCTGCGGCCGGGGTGGACGTCACCATGCGCACCTCCCACGCCGCCGGCCACCCGGCCGAGGTCTCCCGCCATGGCTACCGCGTGGTGCGAAGCGCCGGGCGGTACATGGTGTTCCCACGGGCCGCGTTCTCGGAGGCGACCGACGCGCTCGGGCCGCGCGACGGGCTGGTGGAGATCTGGAACGGGATGCCGTTCTTCTCGCCACTGTGGTGCCGCGGCCCGCGCATCGTGTTCCTGCACCACTTCCACGCGGAGATGTGGGACATGACCCTGCCGCCTTCCTTGGCGAAGCTCGGCCGGACCATCGAGGAGCGGATCGCGCCGCCGCTGTACCGCAAGACCGAGATCGTCACGCTCTCCGAGTCGTCGCGCCGCGAGCTCGTCGAGGAGATGGGGCTTCCCACGAGGCGGGTGAACGTGGTGGCGCCCGGGATCGAAGAGCGCTTCAGCCCCGGAGGGAGTCGTTCGTCGAAGCCGATGGTGCTCGCGGTTGGCCGGCTCGTGCCCGTGAAGCAGTTCGACCGGCTCCTGCGTGCAGTCGCCCGTCTGCGCTCACGGCACCCCGACGTGGAGGTCGTCATCGCGGGTGAGGGCTACGAGCGCGAGGCGCTCGAGGCGTTGCGGGGCAACCTCGACGGGACGCAGTGGTGTCACCTGCCAGGGCGGGTGAGCGACGAAGAGCTCGTGGAGCTCTACCGGCGGGCGTGGGTCGTGACGGCCACTTCGCTGCGCGAGGGCTGGAACATGTCGTTGACCGAAGCCGCGGCGTGTGGCGCTCCGGCGATCGCGTCACGGATCGCCGG
>BTUT01000888.1:0-1024 GCA_045862935.1 Acidimicrobiia bacterium | reverse complement strand
CGCGCCGCCGACCGCGTCCGGGAGATCCGCTGGGGGCCGCGGACCCTCGACGTCGACGTCGTGTCCGCCGAGGCTGACGGTGAGCCGGTGGTGTCCGACGACGAGGCGCTGACCCTGCCGCACCCGCGGGCCCGCGAGCGCGCCTTCGTGCTGGTCCCGTGGCTCCAAATCGATTCCGACGCGCAGTTGTGGACGCCCGACGGCATGCGGCCGGTCGCCGATCTGGTCGCCGCGCTCGATCCCGCCGAGGTGGCGGGCGTGCACAGCACCGGGGAGCAGCCGTGACGGCGCCCGTACCGACCGGGAAGCCCGGTCCCGACGATGAGCACAAGCTCGGCCCCACCCGAGTCCGCGACCTCCTCGCCGTCGCCGTGGTGGCGGCGCTCGCGCTGTGGATCGTCATCCGCTACAACTACGGCGCCTTCCCGAGCCTGCCGTGGCTCGCCGGGATCTCCCTCTACGCCGTCGCCGCGCTCGAAGTGGTCATCGGTTTCGTCGTCCGCAAACGGATCGCCGACCGCGAGATCGGCTCTGGCAGCAGACAACTGCATCCCATCAATGCCGCGCGCCTCGTCGCACTCGCAAAGGCGTCGGCGATCCTCGGTGCCGTCGCGGCGGGCGGATGGGCCGGCATCCTGGTCTTTCTGCTGCAGAACCTGATCCTCGACGCCGCGCGCGCCGACCGTCCGGGCGCGATCATCGGCATCGTCGGCGGTGTCCTCCTCGCGGCCGCGGCGCTCTGGTTGGAGCACTGCTGCCGCACGCCCGATGATCCGATGTCCGACAATGCCGACCCAGCCCCGGACGGGTCGCCGACGGTCGCCTGAGCGTCGAATCTCCGACACGGCACCCGTGTGACACCGGTCGCGTCGGGATGGGCGGTAAGTTTGCCTGCATGACCAGTAGGAACCGATCCGCCCGGACCCGATCCGACGAGGCCGCATCCCAACGACCCTCCTCTGCGGGGCAATGGCTGCTCGGGACTCTGGTGGTTCTGGCTCTGATCGCGAGCCTGCTGATGATC
>BTUT01000887.1:0-1028 GCA_045862935.1 Acidimicrobiia bacterium | reverse complement strand
CTCGTGCAGTGGGCGATCGCCGCGCTGAAGCGCGCGTACGCCCCCGACGGTGTGAACGTGGGTGCGAACCTCGGCACGGCGGCAGGTGCGGGGATCCCCGGTCACCTGCACGTCCACGTGCTGCCGCGCTGGCACGGCGACACCAACTTCATGACCGCGGTCGCCGAGGCACGCGTGCTGCCGGAGTCACTCGACGAGACCCTCGGTCGGCTCCGGGCCGCCTGGGACGGCTGAGCCGCGCGACGCACTGGCCCGGCGGTCGGGAGCGATCGCCGCGCGCGGCATCGGCGAGCCGGCGCTATCGTCCGGCAGGTGACCGACGACGAGACGTCCGGGTTGCCCGGCGACGCGCCGGCTGCGCACGGAGGAGCGGCGGCGGGCGACGCGCTCCCCGAGGACCTCGACGTCACCGCGTACGTGGGGCCCTACCAGTTCCCGGGCACGCATCGTCGCCGGATCGCGGGCACGCTGTACCTCATCGTCGCGCTGGCCTGCGCGATCGTCGCGGCGACGAGCCACAACGACGGCCTCGTCGCGGCGGCCGTGCTCCTCGCGCTCTGCGGCGGGTACCACCTGCTCGCCGCGTGGCCGCTGCGCGTCGACCAGACCGAGGCGCTCACCGTTGCCAGCCGGGCGGTGGGCTTCCCCGTGGGCCACGCCTCGGGCCAGCTCGGGTTCCGGGGTCTGCGGTCGAGGCCGTCGTGGCGGATCCTGCTCTACAGCGCCGACGACCCGCCGGCGATGCGCGGGCTCGTCGAGCTCGACGGCGTCGACGGCACCGTGCTGGGCGAGTACACCGAGGCCAACCCCGAGGACTGGTCGGCCTACGGCTTGTGAGTCGAGGCCGGCGCGTGGCGCCGTCGGGGGGTGGTGCGGCGCGCGGCTACCCGCGCAGCTCGCGGGGTCGGCGCCGCAGCTCCACCGGGTGATCGCTCGGGTAGGGCTGCTCGGGCAGGTGGTGGATCAGCACGTGCGCGAGCCAGTGCCGCCACGAGCGCAACGTTTCGGTGGTCCGGGTTCTGTCCTCC
>BTUT01000886.1:0-1029 GCA_045862935.1 Acidimicrobiia bacterium | reverse complement strand
CTTCCTTCGCGCCAAGCAGAACGAGTTCACCCTCGGCAGCTCGCCCGTCGTACTCGACGAGCTCGGCGACCTGCTCACCGTCGAGCGCTGAGGCATGACCGCTCCCGCATCGTCGGTCACCGACGCCCGCACCCTCGCCGACCTGCTCGGCGGTCTTGCCGACGTGGACGACCGCGGCCTCTACTTCGAGGACGCGTTCATCTCGTGGCGGGATCACCTCGCCGCCAGTCGGCTGCGGGCGTCGGCCCTGCGGGGGCGGCTCAATCCGGCACGACCGCCGCACGTCGGCGTGCTGCTGCCGAACATCCCCGAGTTCAGCCTCCTGTTCGGGGCGGCCGCACTCGGCGGCTTCGTCCTCGTCGGCCTCAACAGCACCCGGCGCGGCCAGGCCCTGGTCGACGACGTGCTCCGCGCCGACTGCCAGCTGGTGCTGGTCTGCGACGAGACCGCCCCACTGCTGCCGAACGTCAAATCTGTGCCGACGTTGAATATCGACGATCCGGCGTGGACCGAGCTGCTCGAATCGGCGCCCGACCGGACGCTCGACGACGTGTCGCCCGACGATCTGCTGATGTTGATCTTCACCTCCGGCACCACGGGCGCTCCGAAGGCCGTCCGCTGCAGTCAGCGAAAGTTCGCGGCGCCCGGCGTGATGCTCGCCGACCGCTTCGGACTGAGTTCGATCGACGTCGCCTACCTGTCGATGCCGATGTTCCACTCCAACTCGTTGATCGCCGGGTGGTCGGTCGCGGTGGCTGCGGGTGCGTCGATCGTGCTGCGGAAGAAGTTCTCCGCCAGCGGCTTCTGTGACGACCTCCGACGCTACGGTGTCACCTACGCCAACTACGTCGGCAAGCCGCTGCACTATGTCCTCGCGACTCCCGAAAGCGGCGACGACGCGGACGTCTCCCTCCGCATCATGTACGGCAACGAGGCGGGCGCCGCCGATCGCGCCGAGTTCCAGCGCCGCTTCGGCGCCCGGGTGGTGGACGGCTTCGGCTCCACCGAGGGCGGCGTCTCCATCACCCG
>BTUT01000885.1:0-1029 GCA_045862935.1 Acidimicrobiia bacterium | reverse complement strand
TCGGCGTCTCGGTGCTCTGCCCCGGGTTGGTCGAGAGCAACCTCGGTGCCACCTCGGCGCGCAACCGTCCCGCGCGCTTCGGCGGACCGCTCGACGACCCAGGACCCGGACGCGGGATGCCGCCGGGCGCGATGCCCAACGAGGCAGTGGGCCCGATCGTGGTGCGAGCGGTGCGCGCGAACCGTGCCTACATCGTCACCCACCCGGAGACCCGCCCGCTGGTGGAGGCTCGCCAGCGGGCACTCCTCGACGACTACGCGTTCGCGACTCCGAGCGGGTGACTCCGCCGCCGCCCGGCACCTCCGCCGCCGCCCCGCCCCGGCTCGGTCAGCCGCACCTGCTTCCCTCGGAGGGAGCGCGACGCGCTCAACGGCCCCAGGTCTCGAGGATCTGCGCCGTGCTCACGCGGTAGGCGAGGGGCGGGATCGTGTGGGTGAGGACCTGCTGCGCGTACTCGTGCGGCACGCCGGCGACCGCGTCGGGAGGGACCACCACCGTGTAGCCGAGGCCCACCGCCTCGATGGCCATCCCCACCACGCCGATGTTGAGCGACACCCCGGTCGCCACGACCGTCTCGATCCCGCAGTTGCGCAGCACCGCGTCGAGGCTCGTCCCCGTGAACGGGCTGAGCCCGTGCACGCGCGACGAGACGATGTCGCCGGGTTGCTGCGCGAGCTCCGGCACCAACTCGACCGAGGACGTCCCGATGGTGAGATGCTCGCCCGACGCGCTCGAGCGCAGCATCGGCGCGTTGGCGCGTGAGCCGGCGCGGTCCGCGCGGAACTCCGCCGTGCAGTGCACGACACGCGCGCCGACGTCGCGAGCGGCCGCGCACAGCGACGCCACGTTCTGCAGCATCCCGATGGCCGCGACTTCGTCGGCGAGGTCGGGGATCATCGCGAGATCGCCGATCACGCCCCGTTGGAGCTCCATCGTGAGGATCGCGGTGCGTGACGGGTCGAGGAGTGCATGGAGGTCGAGAGGCATGCCGCGACGGTAGCCACGGTGGGTCACGCGTGCATGCGCGAG
>BTUT01000884.1:0-1030 GCA_045862935.1 Acidimicrobiia bacterium | reverse complement strand
CTGCTCGTCGCGGCGCTCCTGGGGCTGGCGCTCGCCCGGCCGGTGTTGCCGGGGACGCTCCCCACCCGCGCGCGCAACACGATCCTGCTGCTCGACACGTCGACGAGCATGGCCGCCACCGACGTGTCGCCCGGCCGCTTTGCCCAGGCGCTGCGCCGGGTCGAGCAGTACGCCGCGTCGCTCGGGCCGCAGGACACCCTCACGCTCGTTCGGCTCAGTCCCACCGCCCACGTTGTGGCCCGGATGAGCGGAGACTCCGTCGATCGCGCGGTCTGGCAGGGCCTGGCGCCGGCCGGTGCGACCCTCGACCTGCGCACCGGCCTCAACCTGGCCAACGGTCTGCTCGACCCGGCTCGATCCAACCGCATCGTCATCCTCAGCGACACGACCTGGCGGCCCGAGACGCTCGAGCCTCTCGCTGAGCCGATCGGCGCACCGATCAGCTGGGAGGCGCTCGGCGGGCCGGAGGGCAACCAGGCCATCGTCGCCTTCGCGGCGCGGCCGCTGCCGGCCGGCGGAACCGACCTGATCGCGCGGGTGGTGAACTATGCCGACACCCCTGTCGATCGTACGCTCCGCTTGCTGGGCGCCTCGCGCTCCGGTGAGCCGGTGCCGGTCCTGGGCGATCACCCGCTGCGGCTGCCGCCCAACGGCGAGTGGGTCCAGCACTGGGTGCTCCCCACCGAGGAGTACGACCTGGTCCAGGCCGAGCTCAGTGGGAGCGATGCCCTGCCCCTTGACGATCGCGCCGCGTTGAGCCTGGCCGACCGGCAGGCCCTGCCGGTGCGGCTCGTCGGCCAGGAGAGTGAGCCGCTGCGCCGGGTACTGGAGGCCCTGCCGGGGCTGGTCGTCGATCCCACCGTCCCGCCCGAGGCGGCGGCGCTCACCGTCTACAATGGTGAACTCCCGGAGGTGTTGCCGGCGGGCCCCGTGCTCCTGATCAACCCACCGTCGGATGCGAGCCTGCTCGGGCCGCCGGTCGAGCGGGTCGTCGTGCCGCCCCCACCCGGCGACCCGCTCGTGCGCGACC
>BTUT01000883.1:0-1030 GCA_045862935.1 Acidimicrobiia bacterium | reverse complement strand
ACGCACGGATGGCCCGTCGCACGAACTCCGGGCCGGCACGCTCGTCGGTCGGCATGTCGACGAACACCACCGACAAGTCGACGGGCGGTCGTAGTGCCTCGGCCACCAGATTCTTCTTCGGCCCGAAGTAGTGATGGACCAACGCCGGGTCGACACCGGCACGGCCGGCCACGGCACGTACCGTGGTTCGATCGAACCCGTTGTCCGCCAGTAATTCCCGGGTCGCCGTCAGGATCCTCTCGCGAGTGTCGCGCGACTGTCCCGCCGGTGGTCTGCCCCGCGTCCGCCCGGTCATCGCGTTTCCGGGGTGCGGGCGAGAACCAGCATCCGTTCCTCGATGGTCGCCGGGACCGTGGTGACCTCGGCGGAGATGTCGGCATGCTCGAGGATGCCGCGCACCTGCGCCGGATCGGTGTCGGCCACCCGGATGGTCCGGCCGGCCAGGATGACCGGAACACCTGCGCCCTGCAGCGCCGCGAAGGCTCCGCGCCAGTCCGGCGTGTCCACGAGCGCGGCGCGCGTGTCACCGACGACGTCCTCCTCACTGCCCTGCGCGACCAGCCGACCCGCCGACATCAGCAGCAGCCGGTCGCACTCCTGCGCCTCCTCCATGTAATGCGTGGTGACCAGAACCCCCACCCCGGAATCCGCCTGCGCGCGAATGGTGTCCCAGAGCTGCGCCCGGGACAACGCATCCACCCCCGAGGTCGGCTCGTCGAGGACGAGGATGTCGGGATGATGGGCGAGCGCGACCGCGAAGGCGACCTTGCGCTGGGTGCCGAGCGGCAGATTCCCGACGAGGGTGTCGGCGTAGCCCGCGAGATCGCCGGGGACCGTCGCATCACCGTGATAGGCATCCGCGCTGAACGTCATGTTCTCGCGCACGGTCAGATCGCGGTACAGGCCCAGATTCTGGGGCACGTAGCCGAGCCGCGCCCGCCGGCGCTGGTCGGGTGGGCCGTCGAACAGGGAGGTCTGCCCGTCGGTCGGCGCGAGTAATCCCAACAACATCCGGATAAGGGTCGTCTTG
>BTUT01000882.1:0-1031 GCA_045862935.1 Acidimicrobiia bacterium | reverse complement strand
AGACGGTGAAGGCCGCGGTCGACGCGGCGACGAACGTGGACATGCTCGAAATGCGCCCGGATTGGACACCGTCGAAGACGATGCCGGGTGTCTTCACTCGGGTCTCGCTGCCGCAGCTGCGTGTGTACGAGTGGAGCCCCAAGGCGAAATTCGACGGCAAGCGCGGGAACTTCAAGGAGGTCGGTGAGGTGGACTTCTCGGAGGTGATCGGCGCCTCGCCCCTCGGCAAGTAGGCACCGGCCTCCGGCGATCTGCCGGTCGGGGGACGCAACGGACTGTCCCCCGACCGGCCCCCCTCCGCACGAGGCGGACCCTCGGTGACGTGAAGAAGGACAACGCGGGTCAACGGCTCGCTCCACCGGAGGAGGACCGTGGCACGGTCCTGGATCTGCTCCTGCGCAACGCGGCGGAGGTCCCCGACGGGTGCGCCACCACCGACGGCGACACGAGCCTGACGTGGAAGGAGCTCGAGGAGCTCGTCGGTGCCGTCGCACTCGGTCTCGACGACCTGGGCATCGGTCCCGAGGCCGTGGTCGGTCTCCACCAGTCCAACCGCCTCGAGCATCTCGTGGCGGATCTCGCGGTGCTGTCGCTCGGTGCCACCCCGTTCAGCGTCTACTCCACCCTGAGTCCCGAGCAGCTCGAGTACGTCGCGGGCGACAGCCGCATGGAGGCGTTGGTCGTGGAGGCCGGCCACCTTCCCGCATGGGAACGGGCCCGCGGCAACCTGGAAGGTCTCGGCCACGTGGTGGTCATCGGCGCCCTCGACGCCTCCGGTGACGGCGTGCTCCCGTGGTCACAGCTCGTGGCGCGCGGGCGTGAGCTGCTCGCCGGGGGCGGCGCCGACCGGCTCGTCGAGACCCGCCGGACGCTGCGGCCCGACAGCCCCGTCACCATCGTCTACACGTCGGGAACGACCGGGCCGCCCAAGGGCGCCGTGCTCACCAACCACGGGGTGCGGTTCGTCGTCCGCTCGATGGCTGACCGGTGGGGCCGCGAGATCGCGGCGGCCCGTGAGCACCAAGCGGCGC
>BTUT01000881.1:0-1031 GCA_045862935.1 Acidimicrobiia bacterium | reverse complement strand
GAGCCGGCCGTCGGCGTCGAGGGCCATCCCGTCGCCCGGCGCGTCCCCGAGGTCCTCCACGATCCACTCGCGCGTGACGGCCGCAGGGCCGCCGTCGCCGGTGTCGCCGTGCTGCCCGCCACCTCCGCCGCCGTCGGGGTCGAGGTGGAGCCGCATGACCCCGCGAGCCTCGATCACCGCGAGGGTGTCGCCCGGCTCGAGCGCGATCCCGTTGCAGTAGTGGAAGCCGTCGGCGAGCACCCGGACCGTGCCGTCGGGCGCCACCCGGTGGATCCGACCCACGGGCTCCGCCGGCGGCGGGTGGTGCGGTGGGTCGGTGAAGTAGAGGACGCCCTCCGCGGTGGCGGTGAGGTCGTTCGGGGCGTGGAAGCCGTCGGCGACGACGTAGCGGACGGTGCCGTCGGCGGCGACGTGCTGGAGGCCGGGGGCCACGGGCGCGTAGGGCGGCAGGTCGCGCGCGTCGATCCCCGGCACTCGGGAGAAGTCGATCCCGCCGTTCTGGGTGACCACGAACCCTCCGTCGGTCGCGGGCGCGGCCGCGTTGGCGCCACCGCCGACCACGGCCACCGTGGTCACGGCGCCACTCGCAGGGTCGACGCGGTACAGCGCACCGTCGGGCACGCTCGTGAACACCAGCGTCCCATCGGGGCACCACACCGGGCCCTCGGGGAAGCGGACCTGGGGGACCACCACCACGATCTCGGTCACGGTCGAGGACCCTAGACCGCCTAGGGTCACCGGCCGATGAGCCGGCTCCTCCTCGTGCGTCACGGCCAGTCGACGTGGAACGCCGAGCACCGCTGGCAGGGCCAGGCCGACCCTCCGCTCTCGGAGCTGGGCCTCGAGCAGGCCCGCGCGGCCGCGCGCCTGCTCGACCGCGTCGACGCGGTGTGGTCGTCCGATCTCGAGCGTGCGCACCACACCGCGCGGATCCTCGCCGAGCCCCACGGGCTGGCGGTCACGACCGATCCGCGGATGCGCGAGCGGGCCGCGGGTCCGTGGACGGGGCTGACCCGCGACGAGATCGCGGC
>BTUT01000880.1:0-1032 GCA_045862935.1 Acidimicrobiia bacterium | reverse complement strand
CGGTCTCGCGGTGTGCGCCCTTGACGACGACGTCGAGCACCATGCCCATCTGCCGGTGCCCGGGCAGCGAGCACCAGCCCTGCATCGAGGATCCGATGACGCCGACGTCGAGTGTCGCCTGGCCACCCGGTGTCAACCGCGGGGTGCGGACGCCGTTGGGCATCACCAGGTCGTGCGTCTGGGTGCCGGTGTTGGTCAGTTCGATGACGAGCCGGTCACCGCGCGGCACCTCGATGCTGCCGGGGGTGAACCGCATCCCCTTGATGCCGAGCTTCACCGTGGTGGTGTGGCCGGTCGCGACGACCGACGACTGCTCCCCGCCGGGCAGGCCGACGGCCGCCGGGTCGATCGCGACGCCGACGGCTCCGGCGACGACCACCACGGCCACACCCGCCGCGAGGGCGCCGAGGACATGGGTGCCCGGCCGGTCGGTGGGGCGTGGACGCGGGCCGTCGGTCTCGGCGGGCCGCAGTCCCTTGACGGCCGCCCAGACCGCGAGCGGGATGAAGCTCGCGAGGGCGATCACCGCCACCCACGCGGACAGTCGGTGCGGCCAACCGTCGCCCGGGAGCGCCCACACCAGCAGTCCGGCGTTGGCGGCACCCACGCGGGCCGGCCCCCAGTAGTCGAGGGCGCGCATGGCCTGCTGGGTCGCCGACGGCTTGCGGCCCAGGACGACGGGGATCAGATAGCTGAGCGCGCCGAGCAGCACCTGCGCGAGGAAGCCGCCGAGCAGGGCGGTGGTGAGGACGTCGAGGCGGTCGTACGCGGTGGCCCAGTCCGGAGCGGTGGCATAGGCGACCGCGAGGACCAGGAGACCGCCCATCAGCCAGGTGACGCCGGCCAGGACCGACAGGCTCGCGAATCCGGTGGGCTTCTTGCGGCGCACCTCGTCGGCGTGCGACCACGCAACGTAGCCGAGCGTCGCCGCATAGACCAGGACGCCGACGACGGACACCGACAGAATGCCGAGCAGCGCGCCGAGAACGATCAGCGACACCGCACCGCACAGGGCGGGCAGGGCCCTCGCCG
>BTUT01000879.1:0-1033 GCA_045862935.1 Acidimicrobiia bacterium | reverse complement strand
GAAGTCGCTCGCGAGCGACGGCGACAACCGCGATTGATCGGGCGCCCGGACGACGGTCGAATCCCAAATGACGGAAACGAAACGGCCCTACGAGGATCGCTCCTCGTGGGGCCGCTTGGTGGAGGCGCAGGGAATCGAAGGAGGGTCCCCCCTCGAAACCCCGGAAAAACTCACTTCCGGCCCCGCGAGCCCCCGAGCGCGATCCTCGCGTTTTCCGGGTGTTCGTGACCCCCACCCGCACGACGTGGGAACTCCCACGTTTCCCACGTCCGCGCCCGAGCTCGTCGACGTCGCCCCGTTCGTCGGCCTCGAGGCGGGCGTCGACGAGGGCGAGGCCCTCCGCGTGCTCCGCGTCGTCGCGCGCGAGCTCGGGGTGAGCGAGCGCGAGCTCGCGGAGCGGCTCACCGGCCGGGGCGGTACGGTCGCACGATGACGTCGCGTGGCTCGAGGAGAAGACGCAGGGGATCCCCGACGGGAAGCGCGCGGGGCGCGAGCCAGCCCGTGCGAGGCCGCGCCCCGTCACCGCGTCCCGTCCGTCGAGCTCCGCGAGCTCGGCGGAGGTCGACGCGTTCTGGGGGCTCGACAAGATCCCGCGCCCACCACGCGGCCGACGCTCACCCAAGGAGGTCTGAGCTACCGCGCCCCTCGCTCGAGCGGTTCGGCTTGCAGCGGCGCACACGCTCCACGAGGAGCTCTTGGGTGTTGGTGTCGACCCTGTAGACGATCTCGAACGTGGTGCGGGTCGCTGGCCAACGGGGGTCGGCGTAGGCCACGAACGCCGAGCGTGGAGCTTGCCGCGTGGGCGTCTGTCGGGGAGCGGTGGCGAGCTCCGCCACGCGAGCGCGCACTCGCATGTGCGCCGACTCGGAGAGCGCCTCGAGGTCGGTCGCCGCGCGCGGGCTCCATGCAATGCGGAGGATCATCGCCCGCTCGTTCCCACGCCCGCGAACGACGGCATGGCCGGCGCGGCCTGCCCACCCTCGGACCGCACGTCGACGCCGACGCGGACCCCGTCTCGCGCGATGGGGGCCAG
>BTUT01000878.1:0-1034 GCA_045862935.1 Acidimicrobiia bacterium | reverse complement strand
CAAAGTTCGCGGCGCGCGTCAGATCCCGATCGCTCTCCCGATGGCGGCCTGTTGGTCGGCTGGGTGGGCGAGCTCCCAGGCAGTCAGTTCGCCGGTGGATCGGTGGAGGCGTTCGGCGACGGCGACATCTGCGGGTGCGGCTGGTACGCGGGGGAGGGCTTCGCCGTCGAGGGGGTCGGTGGCGGCGGTGAGGTAGAGGTGGTTCTCGTGCCGGCCGCGGGTGATATCGACGTAGGTCTCGGCGCGGGTGGCGGTGGCATCGACGCGGCTGGTGGACGCGTCTCGGGTGGAGCCTTGGACGGCGTAGCTGGTGAGGGCGTACCCGTGGTCGATCCCGACTTCGCCGCGACCGCTCCGGGTGGGGTGGTGGTCGAAGAAGCTGCGGGGGATGTCGATCCGGCCAACACCGTCGAAGTCGACGGTCAGCGTGTCCCGGGCACGGTCGAGTTGATCGGTGCGGACCGCGATGATCGTGCCGACGGCGCCGTTGCGGACGTAGGAGCGTCGGTCACCTTCGACGTGCAGTTCACGGTTGGGGGCGCGGGCGGTCACACGGTCGCCGACCGCGAAGGTCCGCTCGCCGCTCGCGGTGATGGTCTCGGTTCCGAGCTCACCATGGACACGGCGGAGGAGGTGGGCGAGGCGGTTGAGCTGTTGGCGGGTGCTGTTTCGCCGGTCGACCATGGGATGGTCCAGCCCGTCTTGGTGGGCGTCCCACCAGCGGCCCAGGACGTGGCGGTACATGGTGAGGTCGTCGCCGACGACATGGAGGTGCCCGGCGGCAGCGAGCCGGTCGAACGCTTCGTCGATCCGTCCGTCGCGCAGCGCTTCGGCCGCGGCCTGGTCGTCGGGGTGTTGGAGCCGGTGCGTGGTGGTGAGCTCGGGCGTCTGGTTCGGATGGCGTTCGCAGAGCACCCGGAACATGCCACCGGCTGCGATGGCCCCGTGCTGGGCGGGGTCGCCGATCAGCCGGAGGGATGCGCCGGTGGTGGCGGCCATGGTCATGAGCGCGTCGAGGTCCCGGTCGGAGAGGG
>BTUT01000877.1:0-1038 GCA_045862935.1 Acidimicrobiia bacterium | reverse complement strand
CCAGGACGCCGCGCGTCACCGCCCCCTTGCCGAAACGGGTGCGCAGGGAGTCGATGGCGACGTCGAGCTCGCCCGCGTGGTCGTCCCCGCCGAACGGGATCGCGAGCTGAACGGCGCTGTGATCGGACAGGTTGGTCAGCGACAGCCCGATGAGCGTGCAACCCCGCTCCCGGATCAGCGGCATGGCCTCGTCGAGCAGACCCCGCGCCACCGCCAGGATCGTCTCGGTGCCGTCGGTCGGTTCGAAGAGGGTCCGGGAACGAGTGACCCGTTCGAAATCGTGAAACCGTAAGCGCAGCACGATGGTTCGAGTCAGCCGGTCCGCCGACCGCAGTCGACGCCCGAGGCCGTCGACGATGGCGACCAGCGTCGCTTCGATGTCGGCTTCGGATTTCACTCGTCTGCCGAGTGCACGTTGCGCCCCGATCGAGCTCCGGCGCTTTCCGGTCGTGACACGGCGCGGGTCGTGCGCCATCGCGAGCGAGTACAGGTGGCGCCCGGTGCCGCGCCCGAGCAGCGCACTCAGCCGCTCCTCGCCGAGCGACGCCATCTGCCCGACGGTGTCGATGCCTGCATCGTGCAGGCGCTGTTCGGTCTTCGCTCCGACACCCCACAGGCGCCGGACCGGCAGCGGGTGCAGGAACTCGATCTCCTTGCCCGCCGTGACGTGCAGCAGTCCATCGGGCTTTCCCGCGGCGCTCGCCACCTTGGCGACGAACTTGCTGGTGGCAACACCCACCGTGATCGGAAGGCCGACCTCGTCGCGCACTCGTTCACGCAACCGCCGGGCGATGGACACCGGTGTGCCGCTGATCTTTCCGAGACCACCGACATCGAGGAATGCCTCGTCGACGGAGATCCCTCGACGAGCGGCGTGACGTCGTGGAAGATGTCGAAGACGTCGCGACTGGCCTGTGTATAGGCCCCGAACCGGGGGCTCACCGTCACCGCCCGGGGCGCCAGCGCACGTGCCTCGTGTCCGGGCATCGGACACCGCACACCGAGCGCCTTCGCCTCGTAGCTCGCCGCCACGACGAC
>BTUT01000876.1:0-1039 GCA_045862935.1 Acidimicrobiia bacterium | reverse complement strand
GTAAGCGTGTAGGCGTGTAGGCGTGTAGGAAAGGCGGAGGCTGGTTTTTCGCTTGACGCCGGCCGATGCGCCGCCACCTTCCGCGACCCCGCGACCCCGCGACCCCGCGACCCCGCGACCCCGCGACCCCGCGTACCCGCTCAGAGACTGACTATGAATGGAGCGTGAGGCGTCTGAGCAAGAGCCGCGTCAGCGCGACGTAGATGAACGCGACCACCGTCGCGGCCAACCGCTCGAAGTCCAGCACCAGACGCCGGTACCGCTTCAGCCACGCGAACGTCCGCTCCACCACCCACCGCCGTGGCACCGCCGCAAACGCCCCTTTCGGCTGCGTCACGACCGTGAGCTCGATCCCGTGAGTGTCCGCGTGCGCCGCCAGAGGACCACTCACGTACGCCCCGTCCGCCCACAGCTTCGCCAGGCGCGGGCTCCGCTCAGCCGCCGCGTCGATGAGCTCGTAGGCCGCCGCCTTGTCGTTCGCTGAGGCGACCGTGACGGCGACCGCGAGCGGCAGCCCGTCCGTGTCGACGCACAGGTGCTGCTTGCGACCGACGACCTTCTTGTTCGGATCCTTGCCGCGCTCGGCCGCCTCGGGCGCGGCCTGCACGCTGCGGCTGTCGAGCGAGCCGGCCGACGGATCCTCGTCGCGTCCGGCCTCGCGTCGCCATCGTCGGTGGAGCGCCTCGTAGACCGAGGCCAGCGTGCCGTCGTCGCGCCAGCGCTCGAAATAGGCGTAGACGGTCGAGTCGTGGGGCAAGTCGCGCGGGAGATCCTCCCAGACGCAGCCGTTCTTGGCTTGGTAGAAGATGGCGTCGAGGACGCGGCGGCGGTCGACCGTGGGCCGGCGTCCTCGGGTGCGCGGCGGCGGGAGCAGCGGGGCGACGATGGCCCACTGGTCGTCGGTGAGATCGGTCGAGTAGGGCTTGCGGGGCATCGTCGGACGGGGCGGAGGAGCTACGTTAACACTCCATTCATAGTCAGTCTCTCAGTGGCAAGCTATCGCTCCACCGTTCGCAGGCCGACGCCGCTCAACGCATTC
>BTUT01000875.1:0-1041 GCA_045862935.1 Acidimicrobiia bacterium | reverse complement strand
CATAGGAGCTGGGGTCGTCGGCCAGATCGACGTCGGCGTCCCATGGCAGTTCGTCGTCGGTGTCCCAGTCGTCGACACCTGCGGTCAGGCCGAGGTAGGTCCGCACTGCGTCGAGCACGTCACGCACCGTCCGACCACTGATGACGAGAACACCAAAGGCCATGCACAACAACAGAATCGGCACCGACACCCACGCGGTGGCGCCGGCGGTGAGCGGCGTGCCGACGGCAAACCCGAGGAACCCGCCGGCACTCGATCGACCGTCGAGATCGGTCGGCGACCCCGCCACCAGATGGATGAGTCCCAGCAACGGCAACACAATGAGCAGCGCGGCACCGATGTAGCGGCCCCGACGCACCGGGTTCGGCGGTCGTCGCATCAGGATGATCGCCGCAGCGACCAGTGCAACCGGGATCAGGACCGCCAACGACCCGACGATCGCACGTATCAGCGCATTGATGAAGGCACCGGCAGGACCGGCGGCGCCGAACCACACTCCCGCCGCGATGAGCACGGCGAGCGCCAGCAACCCGAGGGCCACACCATCGCGCCGGTGTGTGTGGCCGCCGACGTCGCCGGTGGCCGACGCGCGGTCGCGCTGTGCACGCCGGTCGCCTGCGCGTCGTCCGCCACGGGGGCCGGCGCCGAGATCGGGATCGTCGTACTCTGCGGCTGCCTCGACGTCGTCGTCGTAGAAGTCATCGTTGTGGAGGTCGTCGTTGTGGAGGTCGTCGTCGTGGAAGTCATCGAGATCGGTATCCCGGTTCGACGGTCCCCGGCGCCCCGAGCCCGCACGGGCGACACCGCCGACTCCGCGTGCCAGGAGTCCCCAACCGGCTCCGATGCCCTTGCCGACACCCTTGCCCACAGCACCCACGGCGCCCGCACCCGAGCTTCGCCGCGAGATATCGGCCGACGCGGCCGCACTCGACCGCGACGTCCCACGAGAGGTGCCCGACGTGCGTGTCTTGCCCGCGGTGGCGCTGCGCGCACCCGACCGGGTCGAACGCGTGCCGGCCGAACTCGCCTTCCCGGACTTCG
>BTUT01000874.1:0-1044 GCA_045862935.1 Acidimicrobiia bacterium | reverse complement strand
AGCGATTCGACGAACCACGAGCCGCCTGCCGGGTCGAGGACGCGCCCGAGGTTGGACTCCTCGAGGAGCACCAGCTGGGTGTTGCGTGCGATGCGGTGCGAGAACGACGCGCTGGAGGTGCGCTCGCCGTCGGGCAGCGCGGCGTCGTAGCCGAGGACGGTCACCTGGTCGGCGCCGCCGAGACCCGCACCGAACGCGGCGATGGTCGAGCGCAGCATGTTGACCCACGGATCACGCTGGGTGAGCATCGCGAGATCGGTGACGGCGTGCGTGACGGCCGCACCGGCGTCGGGTGCGCCGAGCACGTCGGCCACGCGCGACCACACCGTGCGCAGGGCGCGGAGCTTGGCGATGCCCGCGAACTGGTCGTCGTCGGCGGAGATCGCGAAGGTGATCTGACCGATCGCCTGCTCGCGGGTCAGTCCTGCGTCGACCAAGTCCCGCACGTGGGCGACGGCCGCGGCGACCGCGAATCCCAGTTCCTGCGGGTTGTTGGCGCCGGCCTGAGCAAAGTCGGTGCCGTCGACACGGAAGGCGCGGACGCCTGTCGGGGTCTCGGCGCCGAGCGCGGTCGCCTCACCGACGGGAACGGTCGCGCGACCGGAGAAGGCCGCGGTGTAGGGCGACAGGCCGAGGCTCTGGACGTTGGCGACGGTCGCGGGCGCCGCCTGCGGGGCCTCGGGGGCGTCGGCGCGGGCGGCCAGGTAGGCGCGGGCCACGGCGATGCCGTCGGCGCCGCCGTCGAGCGTGACCGGCATCAGGTCCAGGTAGACGCCCTTCAGGACGGCCGCGACATCGTCGGCCGACAGAGCGCCGGCGAAGTTCAGCCACAGTCCGCTGGTGCCGCTGCCTGCGGCGTCGAGGATCTGCTCGTTGACGGTCTCGGCGGTGGCGTCGTCGTCGCCGAATCGTTCGGTGACCCGCCATCCGACGTTCACGTCGCGGACCGGGTCGGCACCGCGTACGAAGGGGAACTGTCCGGGGAGGCCGAGTTCTGCGGTCTCGTCCTTGCGGGTGTACAGCGGGCGCACCACGGTGCCGTCG
>BTUT01000873.1:0-1044 GCA_045862935.1 Acidimicrobiia bacterium | reverse complement strand
CGTCGACTGGGGCATCGTCGACCAGCGCCGTGGCCACCGCGGCGATACCCTCGCCCCGTCCGGTCATGCCGAGCCCGTCGGTGGTGGTCGCCGACACCGACACCGGAGCGCCGAGCGCGGACGAGAGCACCTGCTGCGCCTCGGCGCGGCGCGGGCCGACCTTGGGACGATTGCCGATGACCTGCACGGCACCGTTGACGACGCGCAACCCTGCCTGCGACACCAGCTCGGCGACATGGGTGAGCATCTGCACGCCGGACACGCCCTCCCATTCGGGACGGCCCGTCCCGAACACGGAGCCGACATCACCGAGTCCGGCCGCCGAGAGCACCGCGTCGCACAGCGCGTGGGCGCCGACGTCACCGTCGGAGTGGCCCTCGCAGCCGGCATCGTCGGGGAAGTGCAGACCCACCATCCAGCACGGCGCGCCCGACTCGACGCGATGGGCATCGGAGCCGATACCGACCCTCATGTGACGACCTCTCCGGAGTTCAGGATCTGACGGATGACCCGCAGGTCCCAGGGGGTGGTGATCTTCATGGCCATCGGGTGGCCGTCGACGACACACACCGGGATCCCGATGCGTTCGGCCAGACCGGCGTCGTCGGTGGCCAGGCCCTCGTCGTCGGCGTGCGCGGCGACGAGCGCCTCGCGGGTGAAGCCCTGCGGGGTTTGGATCGCGCGGAGCAGATCTCGATCGACAGTCGTGGTGACCTGTGCGAGACCGGCGTCGATCTGCTCGACGTGCTTGAGCGTGTCGGCGACCGGAATCCCGGGGATCACCGCACGATGCCCGGAGCGGATCGCGTCGATGACCCGACGGAACACGCTCACGGGGGTGAGCGGACGGGCCGCATCGTGCACCAGGATGATCCCGGCGTCACCGGCCGCGGCGAGTCCGGCCCGCACCGAGGTGGAACGATGGGCGCCACCGGCGACCACACCCACCTGTGGCGGAAGAAGAAATCGTGCCCGGCCGACGAGGTCGGCAGGCACGACGACGACCACACGAGCATCGAGATCGAGAACCTGATCGACGCACCG
>BTUT01000872.1:0-1046 GCA_045862935.1 Acidimicrobiia bacterium | reverse complement strand
CTGCCGCTCCGGCTCGCAGATGCGTTGGATGATCGTGTGGCGGGTGAAGTCGGGGTGCTTGGCGATCACCGGCCCGATCGACTCGAGCACCTCGCGCACCGCTTGGTGGAACTCCGGTTCCGCCGGGTTGCGGCGGACCACGTCGTCGAAGATGGAGTCGAGCTTCTCGTCGAGCACGACGGGTCAGGATGTCAGATGGGGTTCAGCCATTGCGAACCGGTCGGGCGCCGTCGGCCGGCGGCCGGCGGGTCTGCTGGACTGCAGCCATGAGCGACGAGCTGTTCCACCCGGTCGGCCGGCACCCGGCCTGGAGCGAGAGCTACTACTTCAACGTCGTGGACCCCGTGACGCAGGTGGGCGCGTTCACCAGGATGGGGTTCCGGCCGAACGACGGCTGGGCGGATGCGCTGCACGCCGTGTACCTACCCGGCGGAAGGGTGGCGTTCACCTACGGTCGGCGCACCGATGTGACACCCGAGTCGCTGGCGGCGATGGGCGGTGCCGATCTCGAGGTCGGCGAGCTGACGTTGCGGCGTGGCGAGCCGTTCGACCGCTGGGAGCTGCTCTACGACGGGTCGGCGCAGGACCTCGCCGATCCGACGGTGCTGCTGCTGCCCGCCGCGCAACGGCCGGCCGACTCCTCGGTGCGCGCCCCGCTGCGCATGGCGATCACGTTCCGGGCGCTGGCCGAGCCGCACTATGCCGCGCAGGGAGAGCGGGGCCATTTCGAGCAGACCGGTCGGGCCCGGGGCTGGGTGGAGCTCGGCGGGCGACGCTGGGAGGTCGACGGGTACGGGGTGCGGGACAAGTCGTGGGGGCCGCGCACCTGGCAGGCATCGTCAGCTGGCGGCGGGACCGCCGGCGGTGTCGTCACCGGGTGCTTCCTGAACTGGTTCTCCATGAACTTCGGGCCCGGCCTGGCGTTGGGTGGGGCCTGCGTACGAGAGGCCGACGGCGCGTTCCGGGGCCGGGGCTGGCTCCAGCGCGACGGTGAGCACCTCGAGCTCGAGCAGGTGACGATGCGCACCGAGCTCGATGCGGCCAAC
>BTUT01000871.1:0-1046 GCA_045862935.1 Acidimicrobiia bacterium | reverse complement strand
GGCGGCGTCCTTCGTGGTGACCGAGGCCGTGAGCAACGTGCTCAAGCACGCCCGGGCTCGCTCGGCGTCGATCGACCTCGTGTCCGACGCGACGGCGTTGCGCATCTCGGTGCGCGACGACGGCATCGGGGGTGCGGACGCGGCGCGCGGCACGGGCCTCGACGGCATCGACGCGCGGGTCCGCGCGCTCGACGGGATGATGGAGCTCGCTTCGCCGGCCGGCGGACCGACGGTGCTCACCGTCGAGCTGCCGATGACGACGGGCGCGCCGGTGCGGGTCCCTTGAGCCCCGCGGGCCGCGTCGTGATCGCGGACGACGCGGTGCTCCTGCGCGACGGGCTGGCGCGTCTGCTCGTGGAGTGGGGCTTCGGGGTCGGCGGCCCCGCCGCCCGCGCGGTCGAGCTGCTCGAGCTCGTCGACGCGACCCGACCCGACCTGTGCATCGTCGACGTGCGCATGCCACCGACGTTCACCGACGAGGGGATCCGTGCCGCGCTCGCCATCCGGTCGCACCATCCGGCGGTCGCCGTGCTCGTGCTCTCGCACCATGTCGAGGAGCTCTACGCCGGCGAGCTCCTCGCCGGAGAGACCGACGGCGTCGGCTACCTGCTCAAGGACCGCGTCGTCGACGTCGCCGAGTTCGTGGAAGCAGTGCGGCGGGTGATCGACGGCGGGAGCGCGATCGATCCCGAGGTCGTGCGCCAGATCCTCCAACGGTCCCGCCGCGTCGACGAGCTCGACCGGCTCACACCGCGGGAGCGGGAGGTTCTCGCCGCGATGGCGGCAGGCTCATCGAACCGGGGCATCGCCGAGCACCTCGTGATCAGCGAAGGTGCGGTGGAGAAGCACATCTCGAACATCTTCGGCAAGCTCGGCCTCGATCCGGGAGACGGCTCGCATCGCCGCGTCCTCGCCGTCCTCACCTACCTCCGAGCGTGACGGGGTCGCGGACCGCGTTCCAGGCGATGTCGTCGATCGCGCAGACGTCGCACGACACCCGCCACAGCGCGCCGGCGAGGTCGCGGTCCAGCGCCCGAGCGCTCGGC
>BTUT01000870.1:0-1051 GCA_045862935.1 Acidimicrobiia bacterium | reverse complement strand
ACACCATCGGGCAGGTCCTGATCCTGCACTCCGACGCGATGACGCTCGACGACGATCCCTACGCAGCGCGCGTGCGGGCAGTGGTCGACGCCGCACCCGATCACGGCGTGGTCGAGACGGTCTCGCCGTTCGACGACGAGCGGCTCGTCGCCGACGGCGGTCACACGGCGCTCGTGCAGCTCGCGTTCCCCGACGTCGGCGAGGTGGAGGACCATGCCGACGACCTCGGGGCGCTCGTCGCGATCGCACGCGGCGACGGCGTCACGGTGCGGCCCTTCGGCGCCGTGAGCCTCAGCGAGGAGATCTCGGACATCATCGACGAGGACCTGGCCAAGGGTGAGGCGATCGGCATCGTCGTCGCACTCATCGTGCTGGTCATCGTGTTCGGGGCGCTGGTGGCCAGCTTCCTGCCGATCATGGTCGCCGTGTTCGCCATCGCGATCGCGCTCGGGATCGCGGCGCTCGTCGGACAGGCGTTCCAGCTCTCGATGCTGGTCACGAACATCGTCACCATGATGGGGCTCGCGGTCGGCATCGACTACTCGCTGTTCGTCGTGTCGCGCTATCGCGAGGAGCGCGCGCTCGGTCGCGACAAGCTGGACGCGATCACCGCATCGGGGAGCACGGCGAGCCGGGCCGTCGTGTTCAGCGGGTTCACCGTCGTGATCGCGCTCCTCGGCATGTTCATCGTGCCGCAGTCGATCTTCCGGTCGATCGCGTTCGCGGCGTCGCTGGTGGTGATCCTCGCCGTGGCGGCCACGCTCACGCTGCTGCCCGCCGTCCTGTCGTTGCTCGGCGACCGCATCGAGAAGGGTCGCATCCGCCGGCACCGCGTGGAGGGCCACCCCTTCTGGGACCGCGTCGCGCGGGCGGTGATGCGGCGGCCGGTGGCGTGGCTCTCGGCCGGCGTGGTGGTCCTCCTGCTCCTGGCGCTCCCGGCGCTCGGCCTGAGGACCGGGTTCTCGGGGATCGACTCCGTGCCGACCGACACCGAGTCGTACCGCGCCTTCACCGCGCTCACGGCGAAGTTCGACGGGTCGCTCGACGCGCC
>BTUT01000869.1:0-1052 GCA_045862935.1 Acidimicrobiia bacterium | reverse complement strand
AACCCCTCGGTCACCCCACGCACCATCGGGAGCATCGGGCGGCGGAGCGTCCCGAGCGTCGCTCGGGCGCCCGTCACCTCCCGAGCAGCGCGCGCAGCGCGGTCGTGAGGTCGGGGTGCTCGAACGTGAAGCCCGACTCCGAGAGCTTGGCGGGCACCGCCCGCTGACCCTGGAGCAGGAGCTCCCGGACGAGGTCGCCGCCGTAGCGCAGGCGCAACGGCGCGAGCGGCGTGGGGATCGCGGTGGGCCGTCGGAGCACGGTGCCGAGCGTCGCCGCGAGCTCGGCGTTGGTCACCGGGTTCGGTGCCGTGAGGTTCACCGGCCCTCCCAGGGTGTGGTCGTCGATGACGTGGCGGATCGCCGCGACCTCGTCGGCAAGGGTGATCCACGAGAGGTACTGACGCCCGGACCCCACCCGACCACCGAGTCCGAGGCGGAAGGGCAGGAGCACCCGGCGCAGCATGCCCCCGCTCGGGTCGAGCACCACGCCGGTGCGGATCCACACCACGCGCAGCCCCGCGTGGGCCGCCGGGCGGGCGGCGTCCTCCCAGGCCACGCAGACCCGCGCGAGGAAGGTGTCGCCCGGCCCGCTGTCCTCGGTGAGGACCGCGTCGCCGCCGTCGCCGTAGTAGCCGCTGCCCGATGCGGTCACGAACACCGCCGGCGGCCGAGCGAGGCCCGCGATCGTCGACGCGAGCAGCGCGGTGGCGCGCGTCCGGCTCTCGCGGATCTCGTCCATCCGTCCCGGCGTCCACCTCCGGTCCCCGATCCCGACACCCGAGAGGTTCACCACGACGTCGACGCCCTCGAGCCCCGCAGCGTCGATCGTGCCCACCGTCGGGTCCCAGGCGATCACGTCGGCGGACGGCCGCGACCGCTTCGAGGAAGGCCGAGTCAGCACGACGACGCGATGCCCCGCGGCCTCGAGCGCGCGCGTGAGCGCCGTGCCGATGAAGCCGCTCGCACCCGAGATCGCCACGTCCACCGCGTCCCGCCTCTCGCCGGTGTCGAGGACACCCAGCCCGCCCGGACCCGTTGCCCGAACGGCTGCC
>BTUT01000868.1:0-1053 GCA_045862935.1 Acidimicrobiia bacterium | reverse complement strand
CCGAAAGAGGGGACGCGGGGCCGCGAACCGCGGCGCGCCCGAGCGGTCGAGGGTCATCTCGACCGACACGAGGTCACCGGAGGGGGCCCGGTAGAAGAGCTCCCGCCTGCCGTGCCCCCACACCGGCTCGATTCCCCCTCCCGGAGAGACCTGCCACTTGCCGTCGTCGGTCTCCGGGAATGGGCGCACGTAGACCTGGTCCTGACCGGTCTCGTTTCCGGAGTAGGCGATCCAGCGACTATCCGGGGAGAGTGTCGCGTATTGGGTGAGGAACGGTCCGGCCACGAGCGTACGCGCGGCGCTGTCGATCCCTGGCCGGAAGCCGACGATCTCCGAGCTCGCGCCCGGGCTGGCACGCGCGGCGATCAGCGCACGGCCGTCGGATGACACGTCGGCGCCGAAGACGCTCCCCGTGATGGGCATGGGGGTCGAGCGGCCGGATCCGTCGGCCGGCACCAGCCAGAGCGCATTGGTCCCGGAGCGGTTGGACAGCATCACGATCGACTTCCCGTCGGCCGACCACGCGAGTCCGATGTTGCGGCTCCCCTCGAACGCAAGCGGAGCGAGGGGGCCCGGCCCGAGTGACTTGATCCCGACGCGAAGTCCACCGACTTCGGCCGTGGTCAAGGCGAGCCGAGTGCCGTCCGGCGAGAGCGCGAAGGCCCGGATGTCGCCCTTCCACCCCGAATCGGTGTGGGTCGTGACGCCGCGGCGGTCGACCTTCAGGACTTCACGGCGGCCGCCGTAGCCGACCCAGGCGAGCCCGCCGGACCTCGTCAGGGAGAACTGCGAGGCGGAGCCCATGTAGACATCGACCCCCTGGAAGAGCGCCACGGGGCCGCCGGTCACGACCGCTCGCCGGGCATTGAACGGCACCGCCATCAGCGCGCCGTCCGCCGTCGCGTACACCAGGTGTCCCGAAGGCGCGTACCGCGCCATCGTCCCCCGGAAGAGCCGCGTGATGCGCCCGCCGTCGGTCGGCACCACCGCGATCTCGCTCGCTTCGGGAACACCGAACCTGCCGATCGTGGCCAGCAGGTTCCGCCCTCCCGG
>BTUT01000867.1:0-1054 GCA_045862935.1 Acidimicrobiia bacterium | reverse complement strand
CAACGCATGAATGACTTCCACGAAAGGACGGTGCGGCGTGCTTTCCCATGCCCCCACAACCGAATCCGCGCGACCCGCCTGGTGGCAGGACCTCCAGGCCGACGAGTTCGCCTGGCAGGTGCCCGACGACCTCAACATCGCCCGAGCCTGCGCCGACGATCAGGATTCGGCGGCGACGGCGCTGATCGTCGACACCGGATCGGACGTCTCGCACTACACCTTCGGTGAACTCCGCGACCTCAGTCGGCAGTTCGCGTCCGGGCTGCGCGCGGCCGGGATCGACGTGGGGGACCGGATCGGCGTCATGGTGCCGCAGGGTCTGGAAGTACTGACCGCCCACCTCGGCGCCTACCGCGCGGGTGTCGTCACCGTTCCGTTGTCGGTGAAATTCGGCCCGTCCGCCGTCCTGCACCGACTCGGCGACTCGGGGGCACGACTGCTGGTGGTCGACGAGCAGATCCTGCCTCGGATCCGCGACGACATCGCGACCCTGCCGGACCTGGAGACCGTCGTCGTGGTCGGTGCCACAGGCGATGGTGCCCGCGAGATCGCCTTCGCCGACTTCATCGATCGGCCCGCCACCACAGAGGCCGACGCGGTGACGACGGCGGAGAGCCCGGCGATCATCGTCTACACGTCCGGCACCACGGGCGCAGCCAAGGGGGCGCTGCACGCCCACCGCGTCCTGCCCGCCCACATGCCGGCGGTCAGGACCGTCTTCGGAAACGCACCGCAGCCCGGCGATGTCTTCTGGACACCCGCGGACTGGGCGTGGATCGGCGGCCTGTACGACGTCCTCTTCCCGGCACTCGGGATGGGCTGCGCGGTCGTCGCCACCCCCGACGGGTTCACACCGCAGCGAGCGCTCGCGGTGATGGAGGCGCACCGCGTGACGGCGTCCTTCATCCCGCCGACCGCGTTGAAGCAGATGCGCGCCGCGGGCGTCGACCGCGATGCCGCCTCCGGCTTGTGCGTCCGCGCGCTCGTGTCGGGCGGTGAATCGCTGGGCGAGGTGTTGCGGGCCTGGGTCGCGGAGACCTTCCACGTCGACATC
>BTUT01000866.1:0-1056 GCA_045862935.1 Acidimicrobiia bacterium | reverse complement strand
GCCGAATCCGCGGCGAATCGCTGCGAGTGGGGTGGCAGCCGGGCTGATTCGTCACGAGCGCCCGGTGGATCCATCGACGAAGGGCGAGGGCGCCAACGCCGACGGTCGACACCTCGACGCCGCCGACCCGTTTCGTCGTGGCGAACCCGCCCACGAACGTGCTCGGCCGCGACAGCAATGCCGGCCCTACCGGCACCGCCGGCACGCCGGTCGCGCCGATCAGAGACCGATGGCGAGGTACTTGACCTCGGTCCAGTCCTCGATGCCGTACTGCGAGCCCTCCCGGCCCAACCCCGATTCCTTCACCCCGCCGAAGGGCACCTCGGGCGAGGAGATGAACCCGGTGTTGATGCCGACCATGCCGTACTCGAGTGCCTCGCCCACCCGCCACACCCGTCCGACATCGCGGGTGTAGCAGTCGGCGGCGAGCCCGGCGCGGGTGTCGTTGGCCCGAGCGATGGCTTCGGCCTCGGTGTCGAACGCCCCCACCGCTGCCACCGGTCCGAACGCCTCCTCACAGGAGAGCGACATGGCCGGATCCACGTCGCGCACCAGCGTCGGTGCGAAGAACCGGCCGGGCCGGTCGAGCTGGTCGCCGCCCAGCAGCACCGCCGCCCCGCCGGCGCGGGCATCGTCGACGAGGCGTCGCACCTTGGCCAGCCCGGCGTCGTCGATCAGCGGCCCGACCGCCACGCCCGGTTCGTCGAAACGGCCCACCGCCAACGCCGAGATGGCGGCCCTCAACCGTTCGAGATAGGCGTCGTGCACGCTGCGCTGCACCAGGATGCGGTTGGCGGCGACGCAGGTCTGGCCCGAGTTGCGGAACTTCGCCACCAGCGTGCCCGCCACCGCGGCGTCGAGGTCGGCGTCGTCGAACACCAGGAACGGCGCGTTGCCGCCCAGCTCCAGCGACACCCGCTTCACCGTCGCCGCGCACTGCGCGGCCAGCAGCTTGCCCACCTCGGTCGAACCGGTGAAGGAGAGCTTGCGCACCACCGTCGACGCAGTGATCGCCCCACCGATCACCGGCGCGTCCTCGCCGGCGCCGGTGACCAC
>BTUT01000865.1:0-1058 GCA_045862935.1 Acidimicrobiia bacterium | reverse complement strand
AGCAGGTCGATGTTCACCGTCGCTCGGATCAGCGATTCGCGGTAGTCCAGGAACGGTCCGACGGGCATGATCCCCGCGTTGTTGATGAGGACGTCGACGGGTCCGACGCGCTCGGCGACGGTGTCGAGGAAGTGCTCGAACGACGCCTTGTCGGTGACGTCGAGCTCGATCCCCTCCACGCCAACGTCCGCGGAGGCCTTGCCGAGGGCGTCGGCGTCGATGTCGCCGATCGCGACCCGCGCGCCTGCGTCGAGCAGCTCGGTCGCGATCTCGAAGCCGATGCCGCGGGCGCCGCCGGTGATGGCGACGACCTTGCCCGAGACCCCCGCTCGGATCCGCGCGTGCCGGTCGGCGGCCCGCCGCGTCGGGGAGAAGATGCTGGTCAATGACATAGCGTGGGGCTCTCCAGTCGAGTCAATGGATCATCGGCGCCAGGTGGCGCGTGGCGAGGTGGCGGGCGTACTCGGGGGTGGCGCGGTCGGGGTCGCTGGCCGGGACCTCCAGATAGCTCATCACCAATCGCACCAGGAGTTCGACGGCTTCGAGGAGCTCGTCGTCCGGCATGCTCGCGCCGCCCTCGCGGAGAGTGCCGGCGACGCGCGCGGTGACGACTTCGATGAACAGCCCGCCGATGCCGCCGAGGGCGTCGCGCACCGAGTGATCCTCCAGCACTACACGCCGCAGCAGCGGGTTGGTCTGCACCATCTCGGCGCCCAGCGCGAAGCCCTCGATGACGGCGTCGCGCGGCGGGAGCCCGGCGGTCGCGTCCTCGAGTCGGGTCAGCCCGGTCTCGAAGGTCTCCATCGCGACCGCCTGGAACAGCGCCTCCTTGTTGGGGAAGCGGCGGTACAGGGTGGAGCGGCTGACGCCTGCGGCGCGGGCCACCTCGTCCATGCTGGCCTTGCGCAGGCCGACGGCGGCGAACTCGTCGGCGGCCGCGGCGACGATCCCCTGCTCCTGCTCGGAGACCGACGCCGTGATCCGCGGTTTGCGGGTGGTGGGCACTACCGCCGCCGCATCTGCACGGGCAGCTTGTCCTTCGGCACCGGCAGCGCGCT
>BTUT01000864.1:0-1059 GCA_045862935.1 Acidimicrobiia bacterium | reverse complement strand
GCCCGCACGATCAGCCCGTACTCGAACATCTGCGGCGTCATGATCTCCGGGGTCGGCACCTTGAGTACCTTCATCATCGCCTCGGGATCGATGTGGGTCTCCATCAATCCCAGTGCCGCCTCGATCTTGCGCGCCGACCCGACCGCGACGCGGCCGCGGGTATTGGCCGCGGTGCGGGCGGTCTCGTAGGTCCCCTGCTCGCACATGATGATCGGCAGCGTCGACTGCAGACCGTCGACGAGCGCGTCGATCATCGGGTGCGGTCGCATCCCGCCGTTGAGGATGATGCCCGACAGCCGCGGAAATCCTTGTGCCGCATTCGCATTGACAAGAGCGAGCAGGACGTCCGAGCGGTCGGCGGGGGCAATGACCACGGTGCCCTCGGACAGCCGCTCCAGGATGTGCTCGACGGTCATCCCGCCGACCATGACCTTGAGCGCCTCCCGATCGAGGAGCTCCGGGTCGCCGCTGTACAGACTCGCCCGCAGCGAGTCCTTGAGTTCGGCCATCGTCGGGGCGAACAGCACCGGCTCCTCCGGCAGACACCACGTGGGCACCGAGATCCTCGACAGCTCGGCCGCCACCGCCGACATCTGTTCGGGGTCACACCGATTCGCGATCACGGCGGCCGTGGTGGCGTGGATGGCGGCGATATCGGCGAGCAGGTGCTCGGCGGTCTCCCGCACTTCCACCGGGGTGCGCCCGGAAGCATTGAGCGCCAAGATGATCGGCGCCGCAAGATTGGCGGCGACGCGCGCATTGTAGGCGAGTTCGGACGGGTTGCCGACGTCGGTGTAGTCCGAGCCGATGATCACCACCGCATCGCAGCGCGCCTCCACCGCGTGGAACCGGGCCACGATCTCGGCGATCGCGCCGTCGGGTGCGGCGTGTACCTGGTCGTAGGTGACGCCGATGCAGTCGTCATAGTCGATGTCGGCCGAGGCGTGCTCGATGAGCATCTCGACGAGGTAGTCGCGTTCACCCGCGCCGGCCCGCGAGATCGGCCGAAACACCCCCACCCGGCCGCCGGTCGCACTCAGCAGCGACAGCACACCGAGC
>BTUT01000863.1:0-1059 GCA_045862935.1 Acidimicrobiia bacterium | reverse complement strand
CGCCACGATGGCGCGCTTCGGTGAGTGGCGCGAGTCGTACCTGCTGGAGCGCAACGCGCTGTTCACCATCTACAAGAACTACGACGACGAGAACCTCACCCGACTGCTCGCCCCGGCGCTGCTGCTCGCCGTTCGTCGGGGAGTGGCCCTCGGGGGGGACGACCCGCACGCGCTCGACCTCTCACGAGGTGCGCACGGCGAGCACGAGGACCGGATCTCGCTCGACAAGAAGACCGCGGCGTCGGCCTTCGCGATCGACGCCTTCGTGGAGGCGCTGGGATCGCTCACCGAGACGCGGGCCGCGCTCCAGGGGGCTCGCCGCCGCAGCGACGCCGAGATCATGCGGCTGTTCGGGCGCCCCCTCGAGCCCAACGTGCCCGATCGCGACTTCCGGCGCGGGCTCGCGGCCGTGAACCATGCGTTCGGCGTCGAGGAGGTCTTCGCCCGCCGCCGCCGGATCGTGGTCGCGACCGGCGACACGCTCCAGCCCACCATGGCCGGCCCCGCGATCCGCGCGTGGCAGATCGCGCGGGCGCTCTCGCGCGAGCACGACGTGGTGCTCGTCACCACCGGCCCGTGCGCGCTCACGCACGCCGACTTCGAGGTGCGTCACGTGGGCGGGCGCGAGCTGCGCAAGCTCGAGCGGTGGTGCGACGTGTTCGTGTTCCAGGGGTACCTCATGCACGAGCACCCCTTCCTCCAGCGCTCCGACAAGGTGATCGTGGTCGACATCTACGACCCCTTCCACCTGGAGCAGCTCGAGCAGGCGCGCGACCTCGGCGCGGAGGCACGCCAGATGGTCGTGCGCTCGGCCACCCAGGTGCTGAACCAGCAGCTCGTGCGGGGCGACTACTTCCTGTGCGCGAGCGAGAAGCAGCGCGACTTCTGGCTCGGTCAGCTCGCGGCGATGGGGCGCGTGAACCCGCTGACCTACGACGACGACGAGAGCCTGCTCCGGCTCGTCACCGTGGTGCCGTTCGGCGTGAGCGACACACCGCCGCGCGCGACGCGCGCCGCGCTGAAGGGCGTGGTGCCCGGGCTCGGCCCCGACGCCAAGGT
>BTUT01000862.1:0-1062 GCA_045862935.1 Acidimicrobiia bacterium | reverse complement strand
CGGCGATGACGGGGGCACGATGACGGGGGCACGATGACGGGGCTCGACGTCACGATCATCACCGGGCTCTCGGGCGCCGGGCGCTCGAGCGCGGCCGACGTGCTCGAGGACCTCGGCTACTTCGTGATCGACAACCTCCCGCCGGCGCTGATCCCCAAGGTGGTCGAGCTCGCGCGCGGTCGCGAGGAGCACCGCCGGTTCGTGCTCGTCGTCGATGTGCGCTCGGGATCGTTCATGGAGGACCTCGACAGCGCGCTGGCCGAGCTGCGGGCGCACGGCGTGCACACCCGCGTCGTGTTCCTCGACGCCGCGAACGAAGTGATCGTGCGGCGGTTCGAGGAGACCCGTCGGCGTCATCCGCTCGCGAGCTCGGAGGGCGTGATCGACGGCATCGCGCGCGAACGCGAGCTGCTCGGAGGCCTGAAGGGACAGTCCGATCTGGTGGTCGACACCTCGGGGCTCAACGTGCACGAGCTGCGTGACCGGTTGCACGAGCTGTTCGGTGAGGAGGCGCCGGTCGAGGGTCGGCTGCAGACCAGCGTGGTCTCGTTCGGGTACAAGCACGGGATCCCGGTCGACGTCGACCTCCTCTTCGACTGCCGGTTCCTGCCGAACCCGCACTGGATCGACGAGCTCCGCCCGCTCACGGGCGCCGACGCCGCCATCCGCGACTACGTCCTCGCCCAGCCGGAGGCGGGTGCCTTCCTCGCGGAGCTGGAGCGCCTGTTCGCACTGCTCCTCCCGGCATACGTGAGCGAGGGCAAGGCGTACCTCTCCATCGGTGTCGGGTGCACGGGTGGTCGGCACCGCAGCGTCGTGATCGCCACCGACCTCGCCCGCATCCTGGCCGGCCTGGGCTTCCCGGCCCGGGTCCATCACCGTGATGTCGACCGTGGGTGAGCTCGATCGCACGGGTGGCGCCTGCGCCGGGCGCGGGCCGGCGGTCGTCGCGATCGGCGGCGGTCACGGGCTGGCCAACGCGCTGCGGGCCGTCCGGCAGTACGCGCGGGACGTGACCGCGATCGTGACGGTCGCCGATGATGGCGGATCGTCGGGTCGTCT
>BTUT01000861.1:0-1066 GCA_045862935.1 Acidimicrobiia bacterium | reverse complement strand
GCAGGGGGTTTCGACCTGGTCTCGATGGAGCGGACGACGGGACTCGAACCCGCGACCCTCACCTTGGCAACGAGTCGCTGATCGAACCCCTTCTCCCCCGCTCGCCCTTGTGGTACAACGCTCTCCAGCCGTGCCATCGCTCGCCGGGCACAATTTCGGGCACAAATCTGCCGACGGCGGCCTCCCGTGCAGCGCGTGTCGCTGTGTCCCACGAGGTGGCGCGTCGTCATGGCCCGTCGGTACCGCAAGAAGCCGCTCGTCCAGTTCGAGCACGGCACCCGCATCTACGCGCCGAGCGACGGCGAGTCGCGCTACCGCGTCGTCGCGGCCGATCCCGCGTCGGGCGAGCGGATCTTCGCCAAGGTCGCGACCGAGGAACAAGCCCGAGCGAAGGCGCGCGAGTTCGAGCAGCTCCTCGCGCACGCGGCGCCGATCCGTGATCCCCGGAGTGAGGCGCCGCGGACGGTCTCCCACCTCGCAGAGCGGTACTCGGCCGACCACCTGGCCGGCCTGTCGCTCCGCTACCGGGAGAAGCAGGAGTACGTGCTCCGTCGCTGGGTGCTCCCCCGCCTCGACGAGGTGCACGTCACCCAGTGGACACCGGCCGACTCGATGGCGGTCCTCGCGGCGGTGCGCGCGGCTGGCCGGTCCGACGCGCTCGTACAAGACGTGGGCGCGACGATGCGGGCGCTGGTCACCCACGCCCGCCGGCTCCGCTGGCTGACGTCGCAGAGCGAGGACCCGATGTGGATGGTCGGCTACTCACGACGTGCGACGGTCCAGGGCGAGCACTCGGTGTATGTGCCACGGGCTTCGCTGCCCACCGACGAGCAATGCGCGGCGCTCTTCGCCGCGATGCAGAGTCTCGGCGAGCCGATGTGGGCGCTCGCGATGCGACTCAAGCACCGGGCCGGACTTCGCTGGGGCGAGCTTGTCGCGCTCCAGGTCGACGACGTCGGCTTCGACCCTCGGGTGGTCCACGTGCGCCGGGCGGTCGAGCAGGGCCAGCGCGGCGGTCCGAGGATCAAGCCACCGAAGAACGGCAAGGTCCGCACGACGATCTTCC
>BTUT01000860.1:0-1068 GCA_045862935.1 Acidimicrobiia bacterium | reverse complement strand
GCGGCATCGTTCACCGGCGCCGGGGGAAGTCGGTGCGAGACCGACGCTGACCCGCAACTGTGAGCGGCACTGCGAGCTCTCGAGCCCGCACCCGCGAGCCAGGCTACCCATCGCCGTCCACCGGACCACCGGTGCTCCGATTGGAGAACGACGGACTGTCCGTCGTCGATACGGTCCTCGTGGTCAGGGACCGGCGGAGGTGCTCTGCAATGGCTTCTCGACGTTTGCGCGTCGTGGGTGCGGTGCTCGTCGCGGCGCTCGGTGGTGGGCTCGTGTCCGTCCTCCCGGCACCCGCTGATCCCTCGTCCTCGGTCGCCGCGGCCTCGGCGACCGAGGAGGCCGCGGCCCGTGCCGGTGTCGACTGGCTCGAGACCCGACAGCAGCCCGACGGCGGCTTCGAGGTCGCCGCGTTCCCAGGCTTCGAGACGCCCGACGCGGTGCTCGCGATCGCGGAAGCGGCCCAGAGCGGCACCACCTGGAGCTCGACGGAGGCGCGCGCGGCCGTGGAGGCGTTGCGGGCGCTCCCGAGCAACCGCACTCCGATCGACGCGCTCGACGACTGGGTCGGCGGTGGCATCAACGCCGGCGAGGCCTCGAAGCTCGTGGCCCTGGTGACCCAACCGCTCGGTCTCGATCCCCGGCACTTCGGCCCGTCGGACCACGATCTGGTCGGCATCGTGTACCCGAGCGGTTGCGGGGCACCGCCCGATGCTGCGGCACTGTTCTTCCTCGAGACGGCCTTCGTGGCCATCGGCGGGAAGCTGCTCTGCGGCGCCGCCGACACCGGCGTGCTCCTGACGATCCGCGCCGCGCAACGCGCCGACGGCGGTTGGAACTACCTCGGCGATGCCGACGACGTGCCCTCGCCCGCGGACTCCGACGTCGACACGACGGCATTGGTGATCCGGGCCCTGCTGGCCGGCGGCGCGCCGTGGAACGACACGGCGGTGCTCGGCGGGCTGAGGTTCCTCGCCGGCCAGCAGTCGGCGAGCGGCGCGTTCCGCGCGTTCGGCGTCGACGACCCCACCGCGACCGCGGTGGCGGTCCTCGCGATCGCGAGGGCGGGCT
>BTUT01000859.1:0-1069 GCA_045862935.1 Acidimicrobiia bacterium | reverse complement strand
GGCTCGCCACCGGTCGCACCAAGCTCACCCTCGATCTGCACCTCTTCGAGCGGCTGATGCTCGACGCGCGCGCAGCATCGCGAGGGCCGGTCCACGCGATCTGCGGCATGGTCGGGGGGCTGCGTCGCTACGCGCCTCACCTCCAGCAGCTCGGCACGATCGGCCTGGTCGAAGAGGTGAAAGGTGCGAGCCGCTACCGGGCGAGCGCCGTCGGAACGGTCGACTTCGAGGTGAAGGCCGACGATCGGCACCTCCCGGTCGGGCTCGCCTCGATGGTCGGCAAGTACGTGCGTGAGCTCGCGATGGCGCGTCTCGTCGGGTGGTACCGCGCGCAGGATCCGGAGCTCGGGGCGGCCAGCGGCTACCACGATCCCGTGACGGCGCGTTTCGTGGAAGCGAGCGCGGCGCTCCGACGACGTCTCCCGATCCAAGACGACTGCTTCGAACGCCGAGGCTGACGCGACTTCTCGTCGGTGTGTGACATTCGCGTCCGCGTCCCTGCCCGGCGTGACGCATGCACCTACCCTGATGGCTCGGTTGGGTGGCTCCTGCTCGGAGCCGTTGCGCGCGACACTCGAGTACTGGAGGCGCTCGTCATGATGACGGCCGGCATGGTCGCTTTCGGCCTCTTTTGGATGTCGATCGGGCTCTCGATCCTCTTCTTCGACGTGCGCGCGTGGCGCCGGGCGGGCCCTTTGCAGGTGAAGCCACGACCGGTCAGCGAGCTCGCGGACGGCGACGTCGCCAAGCTCGTGGGCACCGTCCGGCTGCTCGACGACGACGAGGAGGCGGAGCCTCTGCGCGCGCCGGTGAGCGGACGTCCGTGCGCGGGCTTCGAGCTCCGCGTCGCGCGTCGGGGGTTGATCCGTTGGCGACCTCTCGCGACCACACGCGAGGGGCGGGGCTTCTACCTCGACGACGGCACCGGCGCGGTGCTGGTTCCGCTCGACGACGACGTGAAGGTCGAGCTCTGCACCGCCGCGCGCAGCCACGAAGGCAAGGGCGGCCGCGTGCGGCGCGCGCTCCGTCGTTACGTCGCGCCCTTCGTCCGCGAGGGCGCGGTGCGCTG
>BTUT01000858.1:0-1069 GCA_045862935.1 Acidimicrobiia bacterium | reverse complement strand
CGTGTGACCCGGGCGCGACCGGTCCGCACGGCGCCGGTCGCCGTGAGCAGCTCGTGGAGGAACTCGGAGAACGTCGCCTCCGACAGCTCGACGAGCACCGCCGCGTCGGCGTGGCCGTCGACCACCTCGACCCCGTCCGAGGTGGCCCTCCAGGTGAACGCGTCGCCGTCGTCGATCCGGAACGCGACCGGTGCCACACCCCGGAGGTCGTCGACGACGAGCGCACGGCGCTCGGCGACCAGCCGGGGAAGCTCGTCCCGATGGAACGCGACGAACGAGTACGGAGCGAACGAGTCGGCGATCGCCTCGACCCAGGGCAGACCCGTTCCCACGACGTCAGTGGCCATGATCCCTCGCAGGGGCGTGTCACCGTGCGCTGCGGCAGGTGGACCCGAGACTAGCGAGAAACCACGTTCGAGGACGCGAGCTCCTCGCGCAGCTGCGCTTTGAGCACCTTGCCGCTGGCGTTCTTCGGCAGGGTGTCCACGACGACCACCCGCTTCGGCACCTTGTAGCCGCCGAGGGACGCGCGCGCGAATCCGATGACGTCGTCGGCGGCCGGCCGCGCACCGGCGCGTGGCACGACCACGGCCGTGACCTCCTCGCCCCAGTACTCGTGCGGCAGACCGACGACCGCGACCTCGAGGAGCTCCGGATGGCCGGCGAGCACCTTCTCGACCTCGGCCGAGTACACGTTCTCGCCACCGGTGATGATCATGTCCTTGAGACGATCGACCACGTAGAGGTAGCCCTCCGCATCGCGTCGCCCGAGATCGCCGGTGCGGAACCACCCGTCGGCGAACGCGGCATCCGTCGCATCGCCGTTGTTCCAGTAGCGATCGAAGACCTGCTCCCCCTTCACGATGATCTCCCCCACCTCGTCGTCGATGCAGTCGGCGCCGTCGGCGCGCACCACTCGGGTCATCGCCAGGCACATCGGCTGCCCACAGCTCGCCAGGATGCGCTCCTCGCCCTCCAGCGCGAGCCGGTGCTGCTCCTTCGAGAGATTCGTCGCGTGACCGCCGAGCTCCGTCATGCCGAAACCCGAGTAGAGGATCGGACCGAAGCG
>BTUT01000857.1:0-1070 GCA_045862935.1 Acidimicrobiia bacterium | reverse complement strand
GCCGCGCAGACTCCGACGACCGCGGACAACGTGACCTGGACGATCCCCAACCTCGCCGGTCTCCTGGAAGAAGAGGGCATCTACTACTTCCGCGTCAAAGCCGACGGTCCCACGCACGACCTCGCCAGCAATGCGCTCGCCGCCGATGCTCACGAGATTTGGGAAGTTCTCGTCGCGCCGCCGCAAGCGACGATCTTCCCGGTAGTGCCGAACGTCATCAACGATCCGGTCGATACGCTCACGATCCTGTTCGACAAGCCGGTCGTGGGCATGAACCTCGCCGACCTCGCGCTAACCCGCGGCGTCTCCGGCAACTTGCTCACCGGCGGGCAGACGCTGACGTCGATCGACGGTCAGTCGTTCACGCTTTCTGGACTCGGAGCTCTCACGGGCTTAGCGGGCGCGTACACGCTACGGCTCGTGGCCGCCGGCAGCGGTATTCTCGATCTCGGCGACAACCCGCTCCTCGACGACGCCAGCACGTCGTGGTCCACCGATACGACGCCGCCCGTGCTGGTCGACATCGTCGATGTGTCGCCCGACCCGCGCAACACCGCCGTCGCGTCGATCGTGCTCGCGTTCGACACGCCCGTGTTCGGGTTGGACTTGGGCGACCTCGCGCTGGTCCGGACGACGCCCGGTGGTTCGAGCGGCAACCTCCTCACCTCCGGCCAAACTCTGTCTACCGGCGACAACGTCACGTGGACGCTCGCGGGCCTTTCCGCGCTCACCGCGATCGAGGGCAGCTACACGCTCGCGCTCGTCGCGGCGGGTTCCGGCATTGCCGATCTCGCCGGAAACTTGCTCGCCGCCGGCGGAAGCGAAACGTGGACCGTCGACACGACGCCGCCCGCGGTGAACGTCGTCGACGTTTCGCCCGATCCGCGCACCACGGCGGTTGCGTCGATCGACATCGTGTTCAGCGAACCGGTGACGGGCTTCGACCGCGGCGACTTGACGCTCCGCCGCAACGGCGCGGTCATTCCGCTGACGGTCGCGCAGTCGCTCGCGTCGTCCGACGGCGGCGCGACCTGGGGCTTCGGCGCGGACCTCGACCACGACAACACCGA
>BTUT01000856.1:0-1071 GCA_045862935.1 Acidimicrobiia bacterium | reverse complement strand
TCCGACTGCGCGATGGCGCCGAAGATGCCGACGAGCATCGTCAGCAGGCCCGCGATCATCAGGACGTTGTCCATGGACCCGCCGGGGAACAGGAGCGAGTGCGTCCGGATCAGGGCGTAGACGCCGACCTTGGTCAGCAGGCCCGCGAACACCGCGGTGACCGGGGCGGGGGCGGTGGGGTAGGAGTCGGGCAGCCACGTCGACAGCGGGAAGACGGCGGCCTTGATGCCGAACGCCACCAGCAGGACCGCGTACAGGGCGTTGCGAGTGCCGTCGGGGACGTCGTCGAGCCGGACCGCCATCTCCGCGAGGTTCAGCGTCCCGGTGGTCGCGTAGGCGAAGGCGATGCCGGCCAGGAAGATCAGCGACGACACCATCGACACCATGATGTACGACGCGCCCGCGCGCACCCGGTCGGTGCTCGCGCCCAGCGTCAACAGCACGAAGCTCGCGGCGAGGAGCACCTCGAAGGAGACGTACAGGTTGAATAGGTCGCCCGCGAGGAACGAGTTGCACACGCCCGCGGTCAGGATCAGGTAGCTCGGCAGGAAGATCGACACCGGCTGCTCGGTGGTCCCGTCGCGCACGTCCTGCCCGATGGCGTAGAAGACGACGCAGATCAGGACGATCAGCGAGATCACCAGCATGAGCGCCGCCAACCGGTCGACCACCAGCGTGATGCCGAGCGGCGTCGGGACCAGACCGTGACCGTCCCAGCCGCCGATCGTCACCGCGAAGGTGCCGTGGACGGCGGTGAGGTACAGCATCAGGCAGGATGCGACCAGGGCGACGCCGATCGCGACGACGGTCACCAACCGTTGGACGCGCGGGCTGCGACCGGCGAGCAGCGTCAGTGCGGCGGCGAGCAGGGGGACCAGGGTCGGCAGGACGATCAGCGTGGAGATCCACGACGGCTGCGGGCTCATCGCTTCACCTCGCCCTCGTCGTCGCTGTCGGCTGCATCGTCATCGTCGCCGGTGTCGTCGTCCGGGCTGTCGGAGTCGGCGGGCATCTCGTCGCCGTCGTCGGGCAGGTGCTCCAGCACGGCGGCGTCCTCCGGCATGAGGTCCG
>BTUT01000855.1:0-1073 GCA_045862935.1 Acidimicrobiia bacterium | reverse complement strand
CCCGAAGCTCGCGGACACGGTCCGCTGGGTGGCGCTCGCCACCGCGGGCATCGAGAAGTTCGTCGACGCCGGAGTGCTCGACGACCGTCGGTTGTGGACCAACGCCTCGGGTTTCTACGCGGTCGGCGTCGCCGAGCACGCGCTCGCACTCCTGTTGGCCGGACTGCGCCAGATCAACACCGCGGTCCTCGACCACTGGGCCAAGGACCGGATCGACCCGGCCGTGCGGTCCCTTCGCGGCTCCACCGTCGCGATCATCGGCGCCGGCGGCATCGGCCGGGAGCTGACGCCGCTGCTGAAGGCGTGCGGAGCCACTGTGATCGCGGTGAACCGTCGTGGTCGCGCCATTCCCGGTGCCGACCGGACGCTGACCGCGGACCGGACCGACGAGGTCTGGGCGCTCACCGACCACGTGGTCCTCGCCGCGCCGGCGACCGCCGAGACCCACCACCTGATCAACGACGACACTCTCGCGCAGCTGCATCCGCACACCTGGATCGTCAACGTCGCGCGCGGACCGCTGATCGATCAGGCGGCCCTGCACCGGGCGTTGAGCAGCGGCGTCATCGCCGGTGCGGCGCTCGACGTGACCGACCCCGAGCCGCTCCCGGCCGACGACCCGCTGTGGGCGCTGTCCAACGTCATCATCACGCCGCACGTCGCGAACCCGGCGTCGGGCCTCACTCGCGAGATGGCGCCGTTCGTCGCCGAGAACATCCGCCGCTTCGAGGCGGGTCAGGAGCTGATGGCCGTCGTCACGCCGGGCGCGGGGTACTGAGTCCACGTCAATGATGAAGTTCGTTACCCGCTGGCGGTAAGGAACTACACGTCTGGCGTCGCCGATGCCCGCGCGTGCAGTTTCAGCACGAGCGCCGGATCGACCAGCGTGTCGGGACCCGCACGCCAGCAGGCGGACAGCGTGTCGTAGCCGACGGCGCGTGCTGCGGCGTGCTGCGGCCAGTAGTCGCGGGCCCACGCGGGATCGTCGTTGGCGCTGTCGGTGGCGGCGAGCTCCGCTTCGAGGAGCTGCCACTGGAGGTCCCGTCGTCGGACCCGCATCTCCGGCGTCGACG
>BTUT01000854.1:0-1073 GCA_045862935.1 Acidimicrobiia bacterium | reverse complement strand
CCGAGATCGACGGGCCGCTCCCGGTGAACACCGACGGCGGCCTCATCGCCAACGGCGAGCCGATCGGCGCGTCGGGGCTGCGCCAGGTGCACGAGATCGTGCTCCAGCTCCGAGGCCAGGCAGGCGACCGCCAGGTCCCCGGCAACCCCCGGGTCGGCTACACCCAGCTCTACGGCGCCCCCGGCACCGCCGGCGTCTCCATCCTCTCCCGCTGACCGACATGCGTCCCACAGCCGCGCACACGTGCATCTGGGACGCATCTCGGATCGAGCGAGGCGCGGGGTGAGCGCGCAAGAGATGCGTTCTCGGAATTGAAGAACTACGTTTTCGGCGATGGACACCCGCGACACCCCTGAGCAGGCCGAGCTGCGGCGGGCCGCCCGCCAGCTCGCCCTCGAGCGCAGCGCCACCAGCGTCGTCGACCTCGACGACCGCGGTCGGGCCATGCGCCTCGCGTCCGCGGTGCGTGACGCCGGCTGGCTCGAGCTCCGCCACGACGCCGGCGCCGGCACGCCGCTCGGCAGTGGGGTCGAGACCGCGATCGTGGCCGAGGCCCTCGGCGCGAGCGTGGCCGACGTCGCGTTCGCCGGCCCGATCCTCGCCGCGGACCTCGCCCGCCGGACCGGCATCGCCGAGTTGGCCGCGCCGGCCGCGGTCGCCTTCGACGCGGACCTGACGGCCCCGGTGGTCATCAGCGGCTCGGGGCCCGCAACCGGCGCCCGCTACGCGGTCGACGCCGAACCGGTCGAGGTGGCGTACGTGCTGGTCCCCGACCGGGACGGCTACCGCCTGGGATGCGTCCCGGCCGGACCCGGCGACGTCACCCACGACCTGAGCGGCACCGACCTCACCCGCACCGTTCGCGAGATCCGCCCCGATGCGACGACCGGTGAGCTCGCGGGCCAGACCCGGCTGCTCACCGCCGACGACCTCGCGGCCTGGACGGCGCTCGGGCTCGCGCTCACGAGCGCCGACCTCGTGGGTGTGATGCGCGGCGTGCTCGACCTCACCGTGGCGTACGCGGCGGAGCGCCGCCAGTACGGGGTGCGCATCGGGTCCTTCCAGGCCGTGGC
>BTUT01000853.1:0-1075 GCA_045862935.1 Acidimicrobiia bacterium | reverse complement strand
GGTCGCGCGGGTGCTCGACCTCGCCGCGGGCCGTGTCCGCGCAGGCGACCTCCTCGATCTGGTCGCGGCCGAACCGGTCCGTCGCCGGTTCGGGTTCAGCGACGACGACGTCGACGCGCTGACCGGCTGGGTGCAGCGGTCGGGTGTGCGGTGGGGCGTCGACGACGCCCAACGGCAGCGCTTCGGCCTCGGCGGCTTCCCCCAGGGCACCGTGCAGACCGGCCTGGACCGGATCCTCCTCGGCGTGGTCGCCGAGGAATCGGAGAACGAGTGGCTCGCGACCGCCCTGCCGCTGTCGGGCATCGACTCCACCGACACCGACCTCGCCGGCCGCTTCGCCGAATTCGCGGGCCGCCTCAGCGACCTCCTCGACGCCGTCGCCAGACGCCATGCGACCGGTGCGTGGGCGGAGTTGTTGATCCGCACGGTGGACCTGCTCACCGACACCGACTCCGACACCCAGTGGCAGCGGAGCCAGGCCGTCGGCATGATCACCGACGCCCTCACGATTCCCGACGGTGCCGCCGAGTCGGAACTCGATCTCGCCGACCTCCGCGACCTGATGGGGCAACTGCTCCGGGCACGGCCGACCCGCTCCAACTTCTGCACCGGTGAACTCACCGTCTGCACCATGGTGCCGATGCGCGCGGTCCCGCACCGGGTGATCGCGATACTCGGCATGGACAGCGGTGCGTACCCGCGGGCCGGAACCGTCGACGGTGACGACCTCCACCCGGTGACGCCGATGGTCGGCGCACGCAGCGTCCGAGACGAGGACCGTCAGGTGTTCCTCGACGCGATCTGCGCCGCCACGGACAACCTGCTCGTCTTCTACACCGGAGCCGACGCCCTCACCGGCACCCGGACACCGCCGGCGACCGTCGTCAGCGAACTGCTCGACACCGCGCGCACGGTGCTCGACGTGGACGCCGACCGTGCGAATCCGGTGCTGATGCGGCACACCCTGCACGCCTTCGACGAGGACAACTTCGTCGACGCCGACGGCGGACCGTTCAGCTACGACCGCGGGCTGCTGCCCGCAGCGCGGGCATTGAGCGCTCTCACTCGCACCCGG
>BTUT01000852.1:0-1077 GCA_045862935.1 Acidimicrobiia bacterium | reverse complement strand
CGGTGGTGGTCGTGGAGTCGTCAGTCACGGGTGAACACCGCCATCTGGGTCGGGCTGCCGAGGGCGTCGTCGACGTCGCCGATGCCGGACCGCGTCACGCGGTAGCCGTGGTCGGCGGCGACGCGATCGGACCAGGCGGCGAATTCGGCGCGCGACCACTCGAAACGGTGATCGGTGTGCCGGAGGCCGTCGAGACTCTCGTAGCGGGGGTTGTAGTCGCTGTTGGGCGTGGTCAGGATGACGGTCTTCGGCGCTGCGGCACTGAAGACCACGCGCTCCAGGGTGCCGAGCCTCGGCGGATCGACGTGCTCGATCACCTCCATCAGCACGGCGGCGTCGAAGCCGGCGAACCGGTCGTCCTCGTAGGTCAGCGCCGCCTGGAACAGGTCCAGGCGGTCGGCCTGGCGTTCGGTCATGTCGTCGACGTGCAGGCGGTCGTGTGCGCGGCGGAGCTCGCTCATCGACACGTCGCAGCCGGTGACCTTCGGAATGCCGGTGTCGCGCAGCACCTTGGAGAGCAGCTGCCCCGAACCGCAGCCGAAGTCGATCACCGACGACGGCGCCAGATCCCTCAGCACGTTGAGCACGGCGTGGTGCCGCGCGACGTTCAGCGACGGTCGTGCCGGTGCGGGCTCCGCGGGTTCGTCGGGGTCCACGGTGTCGTCGATCTCGGCGAGGCGCGCCCGAGCCACGGCGTCGAGCCCGCCGGTCCGCGCCAGATATCGGCTCGCGATCAGATCGCGTTCGGGGTGGGCGGCGAGCCAGCCGTCGCCGGCGCGGAGCAGCTTGTCGACTTCATCGGCGCTCTGCCAGTAGTGCTTCGACATGTCGAACACCGGCAGCAGCACGTACAGCTGGTTCAGGGCGTCGGCCAGTCGGACGTCGCCGGTCAGCCGCACCGAGAGGTAGCGGCTGTCGCCCCAGTCGGGGAAGGCGTCGTCGAGCGGGATCGGCTCCGCGGTGGCTGACCAGCCGAGCGGGCCGAAGATCCGGCCCACCAGGTCGGCGCCGTCGCGGCAGGGGGGCGTCGGGATCGAGATCTCCAGCGGGATCGGTGAATCCGCGAGCTCCTGCCGG
>BTUT01000851.1:0-1078 GCA_045862935.1 Acidimicrobiia bacterium | reverse complement strand
GCCAGCCGCTCGTGCGGCTCGAGGACGCGCGCGGCTACCGGCTCGACGTGCGCGTGGACGAATCACGCGCGGGTCACGTGAAGGTGGGCGACACGATGCGCGTCATGCTCGATCGCGCCTCCGGGCCGCCCGTCGAGACCGCCGCCACCGTCAACGAGGTGTCGCGCGCCGTCGACGCCGACGCACGTGCGTTCCTCGTGAAGCTCACGCTGCCCGAGCAGGACGTCCGCTCCGGGATGTTCGGCCGCGCGCTGCTGCCAGGACCGCCGCGTCCGGCGGTGCTCGTGCCCCTCGATGCGGTCGTCCGCACCGGCCAGGTCACGAGCGTGTTCGTCGCCGAGGGCACGTCTGCCCGCCTCCGCCTGGTCCACCTCGGCCAGCCGGTGGGCACCTGGGTCGAGGTGCTGGCCGGGCTGTCGGCGGGTGAGCGGGTCGTCATCGATCCGCCGCCGGGCTTGAGCGACGGCCGTTCCCTCAAGATCGGCGACGTCCCGGCCGCGGGAGGCGCGCGATGACATCCGGGCCGCACCGCGGGATGGCGGGCCGCATGGCGGCCGCCTTCGTCGACTCCAAGCTCACGCCGCTGATCATCACCGCGTCGATTGCCCTCGGGCTGGCGGCCGTGGTGGCGCTGCCGCGCGAGGAAGAGCCGCAGATCATCGTCCCGATGATCGACGTCTTCGTCGAGATGCCGGGCGCGAGCCCGGCCGAGGTCGAGCAGCGCGTCACCCGCCCGATGGAGAAGCTGCTCTGGGAAGTGCCCGGGGTCGAGTACCTCTACTCCACCTCCAGCCCGGGCATGGCCATGGCGATTGTCCGCTTCAAGGTGGGCGAGGACGAGGAGCGGGCGCTGGTGCGCCTCAACCAGAAGCTCAACGCGAACCTCGATCGGATCCCCCCGGGCGCCTCGATGCCCCTGGTCAAGCCGCGCTCGATTGATGACGTGCCGATCCTCGCGGTGACGTTGTGGGGCGATCGGTACGACGATTTCACCCTGCGTACGCTGGCCGCGCAGGTGCACGACGCCGTGAAGGAAGTCCCCGACGTGTCGGAGGTGACGCTGCTCGGCGGGCGCCGG
>BTUT01000850.1:0-1080 GCA_045862935.1 Acidimicrobiia bacterium | reverse complement strand
TGCTCGGCTTCGTCTTCCTCTGGGCGCTCGTGCTCCACGAGAAGCCGCCCGAGGACGACCGGTCCGCGGCGCCCGCGGCCACCACCACCGACTCGACGCTCACGCCACCGACGCTGCCGCCGCCCCGCAAGTACAAGACCGACGGCGGCGTGAACGTGCGCCAGGGGCCTGCCACCAACACCACCGTCCTCGCCAAGCTCGACGACGGCACCCCGGTCCTCGTGGAGTGCCGCGTGGAGGGCCAGGACGTCACCACCCCGACCGGCTCGAGCAACCAGTGGCTGCGCGTGACCCTGAACGGCGCGGTCGGCTACGTCTCCGCGGTCTACGTCGACACGGGCGACGACATCGAGGACGCGACGAGGATCGGCGTCTGCGCCTGATCCGGCCCGGCACCCCGACCGGGCTCGGCACCCCGACCGGCTCGGCACCCCGGCCCGCCGGTGCGGGATCGCGGGTGACTCGGTCAGTCGATCTGCGGCGCCATGGCCGGGAGCCCCAGCTTGCGGTGATCCCAGCTCACGTACCGCTCGGGGTTGATCTTCACGACCACCCGCTTGTGCAGCATCTGGTCGACGAAGGGCTTCATGTCGTCGGTGTACTGCACGCCGTTGTGGCGCTCGAACACGCTGATCCCCAGCTCGAACATGCGCTCGGGGTCGTCGATGATCTCGGCCGTTCCCACGATCTCGAGCCCCCGCAGCTGGTCGTAGGACTTGCCCTCCTCGATGAGGCAGGTGATCTGCGGGTTGCGCCGCAGGTTCTGCACCTTCTGGCTCTTCGCCTTGGTCTCGAGCGCGGGGCAGCCCTCGAGGAAGCCGTACCACATGGCGACGAGGTGGATCGTGCCGTCGTGGTTCATCGTCGCGCAGTTCATCGTGTGGACCTCGGCGAGGAAGGCGTCGATCTCGCCGGAGGTCATCTTGATCTGGTCGCGCTGCTTCACGCCGTGACCGAAGGGCTTCTGCTCGTCCGCGCTCATGGGGCGCACCCTACCCCGTTCCCCGCTCGGCATCCGGCGCCCGCCTAGGTGGCTGGTGTCGAACGGGGTCCGTTCGACGTGGGGATGGGTGGGTTGAG
>BTUT01000849.1:0-1081 GCA_045862935.1 Acidimicrobiia bacterium | reverse complement strand
GTGCGAGACTGCCGAGTACCTGGGCGGGCGGCACCGGGATCTGGCCGATGGCCGCCGAGGTGATCGCTACGGCGATCGTCGCGACCACCAGGACGACGAGCACGAGCGGGGCCGAGACCCGCCCGGACGTACCGGGGGGCGAGCGTCGGGTGGTCGGGGCCCTCATGTGTAGATCGCGTGACCGAGCGCGCCGATGACCTTGCCGACGTCCGGTCCGAACGACAGAACCTCGGTTTCGTCCATCTGCACCACTCGTCGGGCACGTCCGGCGTTCGTGTCGGAGACACCGGGCAGCGCGAGCACCCCGTCGAGACCGCCGACGGAATCGGCGCCCTGCGTCATCACCAGGATCACGTCGGGATTCGCGCGCAGCAGCGCCTCGGCGGTCACGGCGGTGAACTCGGCGGTGAGGCCTGCGGCGGTACCCGCATCGGTGCCGCCGAGAGCGGCGACGAGATCGTCGGCACCGGAGTTCGGTCCGGCCAACAGCACCAGGTGCGGTCCGCGGATGTAGAGGAAGGCGATCTTCGGGTCGCCGGTTGGGTGCGGGAGCGTGGCCTTGGCCGCGGTGATCTCCGATTCCGTGCGCTTGACGAGCTGTTCGCCGGCCGGCTTCACGCCGAGGGCGGCCGCCACCGACCGGATGAGATCGGCGGTGGTGGCGATGGTGCGGGTCGAGCTGAACGTCACCACCGGGATCTGCGACGCACGGATCGCGTCGACCGCCTGCGGTGGTGTGGTGGCGGCGTCGACGAGGACGACGGTCGGGTTCAGCGCCAGCACCGATTCGGAGTTGAGCTGGTGACCATTGCCGGTGACCACCGGGAGCTTGGCCGCCGACGGGAAGGTCGTCGACTGATCACGCCCCACCACGCGGCTGCCCAGGCCGAGGGCGAACACGATGTTGCCGAGTGTGCCATTGCGGTCGACGGCGATGATGCGACTGGTGTCGGTGACCGTCACCTTGCCGCCGCCGTCGGAATCGACGGTCACCGGCAGGGTGGTCGTGGGAGAGGTGGTCACCGGCGTCACATCCGAGCCCGGCAGCGTCGCGGTCTGCGGGCCACTGCGCAGATGCGAG
>BTUT01000848.1:0-1082 GCA_045862935.1 Acidimicrobiia bacterium | reverse complement strand
CCGTCGGAAAGCGCCGGACTTCGGGTCGATCTTCGAACGGAAGACGGCCATCGCTGAATGATCTTATAGTATTCCTGAGGGAGGATCAGTTATGAGGACGACCATTGGATCGGAACGCGCGCGTGCGCCGGGGGATCGCGTCGCGGCGAGCCGAGGGGATCGCACCCGCCGGGCCATCATCGCTGCCGCGCGTGCCCGGTTCGCGGCCTACGGATTCGAGGACACGACCCTCGCCGACGTCGCCGCCGACGCCAGTGTCTCCGGGCCCACGGTGCCCTTCCACTTCGGCAGCAAAGCCGGCCTCCTCACCGCCGTCATCAACAACTACTACGACGAGCTCATGGCCCGGGTCGACGAGGTGATCGACAAGCCCACGTCGGTCGCCGACCGGCTCACCGCGTTCACCCGCTTCTGGCTGCGCGAGCACGAGGGCGCCTTCGACCTCTACAGCGTCTTTGCGTCGCAGGGCGGCTGGCGAGCACTCGAATCGCCGAGCGGAAGAGCGCTGCACGACAACACCCGTCGGCTGAGCCGCGTCTTCGAGCGCCTGATCGACGACCTCAAGGCCGAGGGGATGCTGCGAAGCGACGTGCCGACGCGCCTCGTGCGCGACATGTTCTTCGGGACCGCGGAGTACGTCCTGCGGGGCTCGATCTACCGCACTGGACCGCTCGACCACGATCGGGCCGCAGACGAGATCCTCGACCTCGTCCTGCGCGGTGCCGGGGAGACCCGTCCCACGATCGACCGCGATCCCACCCGACTCGAGTCGATCGAGCAGAAGCTCGACCGCTTGCTCGCGCAGGTCGGTGACTCGCCCGCCCAGGGGCGCCGGACTCGACTCCCGACCCGGGCTGGATCCGAGTCATGAGCGAGCTCGTCCGCTACGAAGTCGTCGACGGCGTCGCCAACGTGACGCTCGACTCCCCCGAGTCGCGCAACGCGCTGTCGGCACGCCTCGTCTCCGCACTGGCAGCCTCGCTGCGCAAGGCCGCCGACGACGACGCCGTCAGATGTGTCGTACTCCGGTCGAGCCACGAGTCCGTGTGGTGTGCGGGCGGCGATCTCAACACCTTCACGGC
>BTUT01000847.1:0-1083 GCA_045862935.1 Acidimicrobiia bacterium | reverse complement strand
ACCCAGCAGTCGCTGGAGCTGGCGTTCCTCGTCGCGGAGATGCTGCGCGGCTGACCCGGACTCGCTCGAGTCCCGCAGCGACGGACAACAGAGCTCGGCCCCCGAACAGATCTCACGGATCGGTTCGGGGGCCGAGTTCTCTGTCGATGAGTCCGTCAGACCAGCGAGCCGCCGACGGCCCAGCCGACGGCGCCGAGTCCAGCGGCGACGGCGATGACGATGACGGTCCAGATCAGGGCGAGCAGCCGGCCGCCCGAGGTGGCGGCCGGATCGCCGGCTTGAACGACGTCGTCGTCGCGCTCGTCGTCCGGATGCCAGTCGTCGTCCCAGCGCTCGTCGTACTCGTCGTACGCGTCGTCGGGAGCGGCCCCGTACGCGGCGTGCGGCGTCGGCGCGGCGACGTGATGCGCGGGCGGCGGAGGTGGATCGGACATCCGAACCGGGCGAGCGATCGCGGACGTCACGCGGGCGGACGCCTGCGCCGGGGCCGGGACGGTGAACGCGGGGAGATCCAGTTCGTCGGCGGCATCGAGGATGGCGTGCTGCATGGCGAAGCCGTCGCGGAACCGGTCGCCGGGGCGCCGTTCGGTGGCGCGCAGGACGATCTCGTCGAACTGCGACGGCACGCCCTCGATGAGGTCCCCGGGTGCAGGGACGTCGTAGGTCAGCCGCTGGTAGGCCAGAGCGAGGGGCGTGGATCCGCTGAACGGCTGGCGTCCGGTGAGGAGCTCGAACAGCAGGATGCCCGCGGAGTAGACGTCGCTGCGCGCGTCGATCTCGGTGGACTCGACCTGCTCCGGCGACAGGTAGGCTGCGGTGCCGAGGATGACGCTCGCGGAGGTGACGCCCGCCTCGGCGACGGCGCGGACCAGACCGAAGTCGGCGACCTTGATGTCGCCCGTCTCCGAGACCAGCACGTTCTCGGGCTTCACATCACGGTGGACCAGTCCTGCCCGATGGGCGGTGCCGAGGCCGCCGAGCATCGGGATCGCCACCGACGCCACCGCGTGGGGAGGCATGGGACCGCGTTCGCGGAGCAGCTCGCGCAGACTGCCGCCGCGGACCAGCTCCATCACCAGGAAG
>BTUT01000846.1:0-1084 GCA_045862935.1 Acidimicrobiia bacterium | reverse complement strand
CGCTCGTCGGCGTCGCGGTGAGCGGGCTGCGCGACGATGGTGCCGTGCAGCTCGAGCTCGAGCTCTCGGCTCGCAGGCGAGGCGCGCTCGACCGCGTCCTCGACGACGTCAACCGGCGGTTCGGCACGTCATCGGTGACCCGCGGTGTGCTGCTGGGCCGGGGGGAGGGTGTGGCGGTCCCGGTTCCCGACGAGCTCCTCGACGAGTAGGTCGACCAGACGGCCGGTGACGCGACGGAGCCCGCGGGCTCGGCCGCGGGCTCCGAAGCGTGAGTGGAGTGCGGGAGTGGCTCAGCTGCCGCCGTTGCTGGAGAGCTTGGTCCCGGCCTCGCTGAACTTGTCCTGGACCTCGCCCCGCAGGAAGACGACCGCGGCGATGACCGCGAGGGCGATGAGCGCGATGAGGAGGATGTACTCCACGAGGTTGGCGCCCTGCTCGTCCTTGGCCAGCTTGGTCTGGAGCCAGGTCTTGAGCACGAAGAGGTTCATGCTGGTCCTTTCCGCTTCTCGTGCCGGCGCCCAGAGTGGTCCGGCCATGACCACTATCGGCGTTCGTCGGGTGGTCCTTGAGCCGAATCTTGGGCATTTCTTGGTGAACTGCCACTACGTTGAGTGGTCATGCTGCTCGTCGGCCTCACGGGAGGCATCGGTTCGGGGAAGTCCACGGTGGCTCGCCTGCTCGCCGATCGCGGCGCGGTGATCGTCGACGCGGACCAGGTGGCCCGCGACGTGGTCGAACCGGGTCAGCCGGCGTTCGACGCTCTCGTGGAGCGGTTCGGGACGGGGATCGTGGGGCCCGACGGTCGCCTCGACCGGGCCCGTCTCGCGGACCTCGCCTTCGCGACCGAGGAAGCCACGTCTGCGCTCAACGCCGTCACCCACCCGGCGGTCGGAGCCGAGTTCGCTCGCCGCATGGAGGCGGCACCCCGCGACGCGATCGTGGTCTGCGACGTCCCGTTGCTCGTCGAGTCCGCGACCGCGGCGTCGCGCGGGTACGAGTTCGTGATCGTCGTCGAGGCGCCGCGTGAGCTGCGCCTCGCCCGCCTCGAGGAGCGGGGTGTGCCCCGCGACGACGCCGAAGCCCG
>BTUT01000845.1:0-1085 GCA_045862935.1 Acidimicrobiia bacterium | reverse complement strand
CCCAGCCGGCCACCCCCGCGAACTTCGCCCCCGCCTCGAGGGCGGTCGTGCCCCCGAAGCCGGGCAGCGCCTTCACCGACGCCCAGAGCGCGAAGAAGGCGAGCGACACCCCCAGGACGGCCGGTCGGGGCGTCTCGGCGATCGCCCGGCGCGACCCGACCACTGCACTCGGTGGCTCGCGCACACCTGTGGCATGCGCCGGACGTGGCCACCTTGATCGACCGGGTCCGCACGGAGTCGCCGGTGGACGGCGACGTCCCGGCGGAAGAGGTACGCGTGGGTTTCGTCTCGTCCGACGACGCGAATGCCGAGTACCTGCGGGAGGTGGCCGTCGAGCAGCTCATCGCGCAGCCCGGCGCGTCGTCGTGGCGGCATCCCGAGGGAATCTACTACGCCGCTGCGGCGATGCCCGACCTACGAGTGGCCGCGCTGTTCGCCGGCCAGGGCAGTCAGTACGTGGACATGGGTATCACCGCGGCACTCAACGTGCCCACCCTCGCCCGTGCCTTCGACGATGCCAACGCCGTCTTCGCCGGCGCTTCGACGCGACTGGGCTCGGTGGTGTTTCCACCGCCGGCATTCACCGACGAGGAGCGGGAGGCGCAGGAAATGATGTTGCGCCGCACGGAATTCGCGCAGCCCGCCATCGGTGCCCTCGCAGCGGGGCAGTTCCGGTTCCTGGCCGAGCTCGGTCTGGCCGTCACCGACTTCGCGGGACACAGTTTCGGTGAACTCACCGCGCTGTGGGCGTCGGGATCGTTGAGCGACAACGATTTCCATGCACTCGCGCGCGCCCGTGGAGCTGCGATGGCACCGTCCGGCGACGGCGATCGAGGAACCATGCTCGCCGTTCCGGCCGACCGCGACCGGGTGGAGGAGATGCTCGACGGTCGTGACGACATCTGGCTCTGTAACCACAACGCACCCGACCAGGTGGTCGTCGGGGGCGGCACGGACGCGGTCGAGCGCTTTGCCGCCGATGCGCGCGATGCAGGTCTCAACGTTCGGCAGTTGCCGGTGTCGGCGGCCTTCCACACCCCCTACGTCGACCCTGCGGTCGATGCCTTTCGCCCGGCGGCCGAGGC
>BTUT01000844.1:0-1087 GCA_045862935.1 Acidimicrobiia bacterium | reverse complement strand
GTCGTCGCGGGGGCGTTGACCAACTGCGCCAGCGTCGCGCTGGTCGACGCCGCGTTCGTCGCGTTGCCGCTGTAGCTTGCGACGATGCTGTGCGTGCCCGCCGTCAGGCTCGACGTCGAGCAGGTCGCCGTCCGCGTGTTGCCGGTTCCGGAAAGCGACTTGGCCGAGCATCCGGACAGCGACGTCCCGTTGCGGGTGAAATTGACGGTTCCGCTGGGCGCGGATCCGGTCACGGCGGCGGTGAACGTGACGCTGGCGCCCGGTGCGGAGGGATTGAGCGAGCTCGACAGCGCCGTCGTCGTCGGCGGCAATGTCACGACCTGCGACAGCGTCGGGCTCGTCGAGGCCGCGTTGTTGGCGTCGCCGGAGAACGCCGCGACGATGCTGTGCGTGCCGGCCGGAAGCGTGGTCGACGAGCAGGTCGCGGTCCGCGTGTTCCCCGCGCCGGAGAGCGCCTTGGCCGAGCACCCGGAGAGCGAGGATCCGTTGCGCGTGAAGTTGACGGTTCCGCCGGGCGCGGATCCGGTGACCGTGGCCGTGAAGGTGACGCTGGCGCCGGTGGTGGCCGGATTGAGCGAGCTCGCGATCGACGTCGTCGTGCCGGGCACGCTGTTCACGACCTGCGCGAGGGCCGCGCTGGTCGACGGTGCATTGATGCCGTCGCCGGAATAGACGGCGACGATGCTGTTGGTGCCTGCGGGAAGCGTGGTCGTCGTGCAGTACGCGTTCTTCGTGGTCCCGCTTCCCGTGAAGATGCTCGCCGAGCAGCCCGGGATCGAGCTTCCGTTGCTGGTGAAGTTGACCGTGCCGTTCGGAGGGGTGCCGCTGAATGCGGTCACGCTCGCGGAGAACGTCACGCTCGCCCCGACGTTCGATGGATTCTGCGAGCTTCCCACCGAGGTGTACGTCGTCTGGGCGAGGGCGTTCGCGCAGAGCAGCAGCGCGAGCGCGGGGAGCACTCGCGCGGCGGCCCGCCGTGAGCGGGCGTTCGTGGTCGCGGGTCCTGCGGTCGGGGGGGCGAAGCGTGCAATCGATGACGCGCGCATGTGCAACCTTGCTTCGTGTTGGCCGGGGGGCTGGTCTTCGT
>BTUT01000843.1:0-1089 GCA_045862935.1 Acidimicrobiia bacterium | reverse complement strand
GCGACGACGTCCGTGGTCAACGGGGTGGCCACGAAGTCGTGGACCTCGTAGACCACGCCGGCACGCCGATCGGGGATGTCGACCACCCAGGCCTCCCGGACGACCTCGATGGCGATGCCCGTCTCCTCGGCGATCTCGCGGATCACGGCCTGCTCCAACGTCTCTCCGGACTCGACCTTGCCGCCCGGCACGGTCCACATACCCGCCTGCGGCTCATGCCCACGCTGGACCAGCAGAAATCGGCCGGCCGCATCACGCACGATGGCGCCGACCGCCGGGATGCGCGTCATCGCCCCGGGCGGCGACGGAGCGGCGGGAACCCGGGACCGTGCAGCAGGGTCCGGCGCGGACAGCGAGTGCAGTTCGTCGGCGATCACTTCTCGTATCCGGGTCGCCGATGCGGCCACACCGTCTCCCGCCTCCCCGTCCTCCATCTCCCCGTCCTCCATCTCCCCGTACTCCACCTCGCCGACCGCAACGATGCGGTCGAACACCCCGAGCCCGGCCAGCTCGATCGCCAGGATCCGCTGTCCCGCAGCGATACCGGCGGCATGACTGACGTCCCGATGGACGATCAGACTGGCGCCTTCGGGCGGCAGCGGGGACAGCCACGCATCCGACAGCGCGACCCGTCGATCGGTCGGGAACAGCGCGAGCGCAGCCCCACCCGATCCCTGCCCGAGCAACACCGAGACGGTCACCGTCGGCACACCCATCAGTTCGGCTGTACACCGGGCGATCTCACCGGCAAGTCCGTCCTCCTCTGCGGCGACCGACAACTCTGCGCCCGGGGTGTCGATGACGGTCACCACCGGTAGCCCGAGTTCGGCGGCGAAGGTCAGTGCGCGACGCACCATACGCAGGTGGTGCGGCCCGATCAGCTCGCCGGCACGTTGCCGGTCGGCGTCCTGTCCGATCACCACAGCGGATCGGCCACCGAATCGGCTCAACGCCACCACGATCGGCCCGCCGGCTCCCACCAGAGCAGACCCGGGCACGGCGATCAGATCCCGGACCCCGACGCGTCCGGGACGCCGGGTCGCGGTCACCGCCGACCACACCGATTCGGCACCGGGCGCCGCATGCTCC
>BTUT01000842.1:0-1089 GCA_045862935.1 Acidimicrobiia bacterium | reverse complement strand
GCTACCATGACGCGCCGGCGACGTCAGGCCCTGCGTGCAGACACGAAGGACTCTCCCTCGAGCTCGGCGAGCGGCGCGCACACGAACTCGCGCTCGTGCCAGCGCGGATGGGGCAGGACGAGCTCAGGCGTGTCCAGGCGGCGGTCGCCATGGAAGATGAGGTCGAGGTCCAGCGTGCGCGGGCCCCAGCGCTCGCGCGGCACGCGCCCCGCCGCGCGCTCGAGCGCCTGGAGCCGGGCGAGCAGGGCGCGCGGCGGCAAGCTCGTGCGGACGCGACAGACGCCGTTGAGGATGTCCGGCTGCGGCGGGCCCACGGCGCGGGTCCAGGTGAGCGTCGACACCGCCTCGAGGCGCGTGTCGGGGAGCGCGGCGAGCCCGCGCAGGGCCCGCGCGATCGTCGTCGGGGGATCGCCGAGGTTGGCCCCGAGCGCGATCCAGGCCGGCTCGGGAGCGGCGGTCTGGCTCATGCGCGGGGCCAGACGAACGAGGCGGTGGAACGGAACGGGGGCGTGTGATAGCTCGGTGCGCGCCCGGGGGCGCCGCAGGCGAGACGCCGGGCAGGAGACACGATGTTGGACTTGACCCGCAGCCCCATGCGGTGGTCGCTCGTCATGTGGCTCAGTCTGAGCCAATGCGTCTGCCAGAACAACCGCCCCACCGAGACCGAGACCGTGACCCCGGTCGACGGTCCGAAGCGCGAGGCCAAGCCGGGGACGAGCGGCGCAGACGCCGGCGACGCGAAACCCGAGAAGCGCGAGCCGGTGAAGCTGCCCGCGTCGCTCGACACGAAGGACCTCGACGAGGGCGAGAAGGCGCTGCTCGGCGAGGTGCTGACCGAGCAGTACGACCCTTGTGGCAAGGACCGGAGCTTCCTCGACTCCCTCGCCGACCCGCAGACCTGCGACGCCGCCAAGCGGCTCGGCGACCTCGCGGTGACCAAGGTCTCGTACGGCCTGTCGAAGCGGCAGATCGTCAAGGAGCTCTTGCAGGAGCAGGCGCGCTGGGCCGCCAAGGCCGAGTTCGACCTCGAGGGCGTGCCGGTCTACGGCGAGCCCGGGCCGGGCAAGCGCGTCATCGTCGAGTTCTCGG
>BTUT01000841.1:0-1089 GCA_045862935.1 Acidimicrobiia bacterium | reverse complement strand
GGCTGCAATAACTGCGTTTCACCCAAACAAATACCGAGCGTTCGGGCCGGGTTCGTGCACCGTCGCGAGCGTCTCAGTATCTGGTAAGGTGCGCCCTAGAACCAAAAAGACCAGCAAACTGCGCGAGAAATCCGGCTTGGGATGGCCGGAACTGAAAGATTGTTCATCTGATTGGCGAGTTGGGTAGAGTCGCGGCGATGGCTCGGACGGTCCGCTGTGCGTGTCGCGCGGGGGCGGGGATCAGTGCCCGAAGAGGTTCTTCTCGCCGAACATGCCCTGGGCCTCGAAGTGGGCGAGGGCCTCGGGGACCGAGGGGAAGATCTTGGTGCAGGTCTCGGTGATGAACGGGGAGGGGTTCTTCTTGGGCTTCCAGACGACGTAGACCTCTTTGCCGTGTTCGAAGGCGTGCTGGAGCTCGCGTTCGACGCCGCGCAGGGTGGGCGCGTGCTCGGTCGCGTGGAGACCACGCTCGATCTCGGCGGCGCGTCCTCGGTCGACGCGGAGGCGAGCGCGGCGTTCCTCGAGCGCCTCGGGGCGAGCCTCGACGAAGAGCTCCCGATCGAAGGTGGGGTGGTGCTGAGCGAGGTGCGCGCGGGGGGGCTCGCCGCGCGCCACGGGTTGGCGGAGGGTGATCGCATCGTCGCGATCGGTCAGCTCCGCGTCCGCGATCCGAACGAGCTGCGTCCGCCACGCGGCGCCGAGTCGATCGTGCTCCACGTCGCGCGCCCCGGGCTCGAAGGCACCCGCGAGGTCGTGCTCTCCGGGCGCGCGCCGAGGTCGCACGGCGATCCGATCGTCGCGATCCTCATCGCGCTCTTCGCGGCGGTCGTGGTGCTCTTCGGTCCCGGTGGCCGCGCGCTCGCGTCGCTGCGGCGGCCTGGCGTGGCGCTCGTGCCCCGGCTCGTGGCGCCAGCGCTCGTGACGGCCTCCGTCGCGGCGGCGCTCGTCGTGTTTCTCCGACTCGACCTCGTGCCGGTGGCGGCCTTCGTCGCGCTCCCGGTGCTCGTCGACGCGTGGATCACGCACCGACTGCGCGCGCTCCCCGCCACACTCTTCGCGCTCGGGGCCGCGCTCGTGGTGGGGACCTTC
>BTUT01000840.1:0-1093 GCA_045862935.1 Acidimicrobiia bacterium | reverse complement strand
CGACCTCCCCGACGGCTACAAGGCCGCGCAGTGGCACGTCCCACCCGCGGCCCTCCGACCCGACGCGGTGGCGGCACCGTGCCCGATCCGTCTCGTCGTGTTCCCCAAGTACGCCGAGGGCGCGCGGACTCGCGTGACCCCGATCACCCGGGGCGAAGCCACCATCGAGCTCGCGAAGAACACGTTCCGGTTCAACGAGTCGCCGCGCCACTCGATCGACGCCCTGGCGAACGTGGCGCGCGGTGCCGAGTGCTTCCGGCTCGACGTCGGGGACCTCGACGCCGCCGTCGAGCTGGTGAGCGAGCTCGTGGAGCGCCGCGCGTGAGCTGGCTGACCGCCGACGGGATCGACCGCGACTTCGTGCCCCGACGCGCGCCGTTCACCCACACGGTGGAGATCGACGGCGAGGCCGTCGTGCTCGACGAGGAGCAGAACCGCCTCCACCGGCTCAACTCCACCGGCGCGATCGTGTGGGCTTGCTGTGACGGCACCAGCACCGTGGCCGAGATCGCCCACGACCTCGCGGACGCGACCGGGATCGCGGGGCATCTCGTGCTCGCCGATGTCCTCGCCCTGACCCGATCGCTCGCGTCCCAGGGCTTGCTCGACGGGGTGGACGGCGACCGCACCGGGTCGGGAGAGATCGTGTCCGACGTCGAGGTGTCCGAACCACCGCGCAATCCACCGATCTCGCGAGACGCCGATCTACGCTCTCGCCATGGCGAAGAAGCGAGCCAAGGAGGCCCGCCACCCGACTCGCCGGGTCAAGCGCATCATCGAGCAGGCCCGGCTCGAGGCGCGGGTGATCGTCGCCGAGGCCCGCGCCCAGAGCGCGGATGACAGCACCGCCGCGCTGAGCGCCGCCCGGCGCGAGGCCGAGCAGCTCCGAGTCGACGCGGTGGAGGCCGCTCGCCTCACCGTCGAAGCCGCCCACGTCGAAGCCGAGAGGATCCTCGATCAGGCCCGCCAGCAGGCGGACGCCGAGAGCCGGGCGACGCGGGCCGAGGCCGAGCTCGGGGCGGAGCGACTCCGGGCGAGTGCGGCCGCGGCCGCCGAGCAGATGCGACGCGAGTCGATCCAAGCCAAGGAGCAG
>BTUT01000839.1:0-1095 GCA_045862935.1 Acidimicrobiia bacterium | reverse complement strand
CGCGCCATGCGCGCATCGCCCTTGACGATCGCGACCTCGTCGGGATCGACCGCACGGACGCGGTACTGGGGCTTCAGACCGGCGGCCGTCGCGAGGCTGACGTCGTCCTCTCCGAGCGAGGGCAGCACCTGATCGATGTAGCGCAGGAAGATCGGGCTCGGGCCGATGAGCAGCACCCCCTGGCTCGCGAGCTTCCTGCGGTGGGTGTAGAGGAGGTACGCGGCACGGTGCAACGCGACCGCGGTCTTGCCGGTGCCGGGGCCGCCGCTCACGATCAGCACTCCGGCGAGGTCGGCCCGGATGGCTTCGTCCTGCTCGGCCTGGATGGTGGCCACGATGTCGCCCATGCGACCGGTGCGGGCGCGGTCGAGCGCGCCCAGCAGCGCCGCCTCGCCCATGGCCGACAGGCCTTCGGCCTCGGCGACGTCGCGGTCGAACACCTCGTCGTCGATGCCGACGAGCACGCGCCCCTCACCGTGGCGGGTGAGGAAGTGCCGGCGGCGCACGACGCCCATCGGCGCGACCGGGGTCGCCCGGTAGAATGGCTCGGCCACGGGTGCTCGCCAGTCGACGACGAGCGGGTCCTGGGCCGCGTCGTTCACGGCGATGCGGCCGATGTAGAGGTGACGGTCGGCCTCGGCGATCTCCGGTGACCGGTCGAGACGCCCGAACACCAGCGCCGCGTCGCCGATGTCGAGGGCGGCGAGGCGGCGTCGGGTCACCGAGTCTGCGACGTCGCGCTCGAGCCGGGCCTGGTGCGTCCCGCCCGCGCCCACGTCCGAGAATCCGGCGGCCACCGCAGCCGCCGACGCACGCATGGCGTCGAGGCGGGCGTACGCCGCATCGACGTAGCGCTGCTCGGCCTCGAGCTCGGGGTGGACCGGGGGGGTGTCCGCCACGCACAACTCCAAATCCGGGGAGCCGGAGATTCTACAAGAGCGGGATCCGCTCCCCGACCGTGAACCGGCCGCCCGACGCGCCGACCCACGTCAGCCACCGTCCCTCGAGGTTGTCGATCGGAGCCCGCTCGAGCCCGTGCTCGCGCTCGACGGTGACGATGAGGCCGCCGTGGGTGACCACCACCCCCGTGCCCCC
>BTUT01000838.1:0-1096 GCA_045862935.1 Acidimicrobiia bacterium | reverse complement strand
CGACCCGGTGGGTGGGGAGACGGCGAGTGCGCTGGTGCCGTGCCTGGCACGCGGCGGCCGGTGGCTCGCGGTCGGCTTCGCGAGCGGTGCGTGGGTGCGTCCCGACGTGGCAGCGCTCGTGCGCGCGAACGCGTCGGTGACCGGGGTGTACGCGGGGGGCTTCACCCGGGCAGAGAACGAGCACGACCACGAAGCCCTGCTCGCGCTCCACGCCGAGGGGCGGTTGCGGGTGCCGGTGACCACGGTCGCGTTCGACGACGCGGCCGACGCCGTCGCCGCCGTCGACGAGGGCCGGGTGGTCGGGAAGCTGGTCGTACGCGCCGCGGGCGACGGTTGACCCCCTGCGGTGCGCCGGGGGACTCGCGCCCGGATTCGAGGGTCAGACCCGGGCTTCGAGGATCAGGTTGAGCGGCGTCTCGGCGGCCCGCCGGAAGTGCGAGTACCCCGCTTCCTCGAAGATGGCGCGCAGTCGGGCTTCACCGGCTTGCGCGCCGAGACCGAGACCGACCTCCTGCGACAGCGAGTTCGGCGTGCAGATCGTCGACGACGCCGTGTACAGGAGCGCGGCGAGCGGGTTCTCGGCGATGTTCACCGCCCGCTCGTCGAGGGCCATCGGTTCCACGAGGAGCACGGTGCCACCGGGGGCGAGGTGCTCCCGGGCGTAGGTCGCGATGCCGACCGGGTCGCCCATGTCGTGCAGGCAGTCGAAGAAGCAGATGAGGTCGTACGCGCCGGGGTACTCCTTCGCGTGCGCGATGGAGAACTCCGTGTTGCCGGCGACCCCCGCCTCCTCGGCCCGAGCGCGCGCCACGTCGATCGAGGCTTCGTGGAAGTCGAAGCCGTGGATCGTGGCGTCGGGGTACGCGCTCGCCATCACGACCACCGACGCGCCGTGGCCGCAACCGATGTCGGCCACCCGCCCACCGGCCGACAACCGCTCGTGGACGCCGTCGAGCGCGGGGATCCACTGGTCGGTGAGGAACGCGCGATAGCCGGGACGGAAGAACCACTCTGTTCCCCGGAACAGGCACGGATGATGGTCGCGCCAGCTCAGCGCGCCGTCGGGATGGGCGGCGTAATCGCTGAAGAACCGGAA
>BTUT01000837.1:0-1107 GCA_045862935.1 Acidimicrobiia bacterium | reverse complement strand
GAAGGTGCCGCCGTAGGCGCGCGTGGGGCCGTGGAGCACGATGCCCGACAGGATCGAGCCCATCGCGTGCTCGCGGATGCCGAAGTGCAGGGTGCGGCCGTACGGGTCGGCGGTCCAGGTGCCGGTGCTGATGGCCTTGGGACCGAACGACGTGGCGCCGTCCATGGTGGTGTTGTTGGAGCCCGCGAGGTCGGCGGAGCCGCCCCAGAGCTCGGGGAGGATCGGTGCGAGCGCCGACAGGACCTTGCCCGATGCCGAGCGGGTGGCGACGTCCTTGTCACCGGACTCCCACGTCGGCAGAGCGTCGGCCCAGTCCTCGGGGAGCTCGTGCGCGAAGAGACGGTCGAACAGCGACTTGCGGTCGGCGTTGTCGGCGGCCCAGGCGTCGAAGCCCTTCTGCCACTCGGCGCGGTCGGCGGCCGCGCGATCGGCCAGCGCGCGGGTGTGCGCGATGACGTCGTCGGCGACGTCGAAGTTCTTGGTCGGGTCGAAGCCGAGGAGCTCCTTCGTGGCCGCGACCTCGTCGGCACCGAGGGCGCTGCCGTGCGAGGCGCCGGTGTTCATCTTGGTGGGTGCGGGCCACGCGATGATGGTGCGCAGGCAGATGATCGACGGCTTGTCGGTGACGGCCTTCGCGGCCTCGACGGCCTTCTCGATCGCGACGATGTCCTCGCCGCCTTCGACGACCTGCACGTGCCACCCGTAGGACTCGTAGCGCTTCGCGGTGTCCTCGGTGAGGGCGATCTGAGTGTCGTCCTCGATCGAGAGGTGGTTCTGGTCGTAGAAGACGATCAGGTTGCCGAGCTCGTGGGTGCCTGCGAGCGAGCTGGCCTCGGAGGTGACGCCCTCTTCGATGTCACCGTCGGAGGCGATGACGTAGATGTGATGGTCGAACGGGCTCTGCCCGGCGGCTGCCTCCGGATCGAACAGTCCGCGCTCGCGGCGCGCGGCCATCGCCATGCCGACGGCCGATGCGAGGCCCTGGCCGAGCGGGCCGGTGGTGATCTCGACGCCCTTGGTGTGGCGGTACTCCGGGTGGCCGGGAGTCAGCGAGCCCCAGGTGCGGAGCGCCTCCAGGTCGCCGAGCTCCAGGCCGAAGCCGCCGAG
>BTUT01000836.1:0-1109 GCA_045862935.1 Acidimicrobiia bacterium | reverse complement strand
GTCGCGGCTGCGCCAGAGCTCGGCGTCTGCGGGCGTCGCGATCACCAGGCGACCGCCCTCCGCGATGTCGACGCCGTCCTGCAACGAGTGCCCGTTCTGTTCCCGGAGCTCGTCCAGCGTGCGCGCGATGAGACGCGCGTTGCGTCCACGCTCGCTGAGCTCCTTCTTGAACTGGTCGACCTCTTCGATGACGTAGATCGGGATGACGACCGTGTTCTCCTCGAACTTGAAGATCGCCTGCGGATCGTGGAGCAGGACGTTGGTGTCGAGCACGAAGATCTTGGGGTGCGTCATGCCTGGCGGGGTCCCTCGGGGTAGAGGTCTGGGCAGCAGATTGGGCAGCCGTCTGTGCAGCCGATGGAGCAGATTGGGCACGCATCGATCGCGGGGGTGAACGCGTCCCCGCGAGACCGACCTCCCGAGCTTCGCACGTTCTCTCGCCGACGTATCCACCCCCCGATCGAGTCCAACCCGCCCCGGGCGGATCCTCTGTAGAAGTCGAGCGATCCGTGTGCGATGGGGCGGTCGCCTACACCGGTCGTGTACGACGCCGACACACCGTCTGCGCACGTGCATGCGTGCAAGGGGCTTCACGAATGCTACATGGCGCGGTCGCGCGCGACGGCACCACCCGTCGACGCGAGGTGGACATGGGCCGTCGATGACGGGATGCGGCCCGGGACGTGGGACGGGATGGCGCTCGTCGGGTTGGGCGACGGCGCAGCGACCGCGACGATGGTCGGGGATGGAGATCGCGTGAAGACGAAGCTCGTATGGGTGATCGTGGGCGTCGCGCTCGCGGCGTGCGGTGACGACGAACGGCCGATGTCGATGGTGGACTCGGGTGGGATCGACGCCGCGATGCCGGATGCCGGCCTGCCGCCGGATGCCGCCAGGATCGACGCGGGCGGCGGCGACGCGGCGGTCGACCGAGACGGAGGCCCGATCGAGTCGGACGCATCGAGGCCCGACGGCGGCCCCGCGAGCTGCACGGACGGACGCCGCAACGGCGACGAGACGGGCGTCGACTGCGGAGGCCCGACCTGCGCCGCACGCTGCCCGGTCGACGGGCGCGGCGAGATCTCGTCCGACTGCGACACCAGCGTCTG
>BTUT01000835.1:0-1109 GCA_045862935.1 Acidimicrobiia bacterium | reverse complement strand
GCCGGTCCCGTCGCGCCGGTCATGCGCTCGCTGCACGCCGATGCGCAGCGGCTGCGGGAGCGGACCGAGGCACTCGCCGATGCGGTCGGCGGCGAACTCGTCGCGCACGACGGCCGCGTCGGAGGAGGCGGCGCGCCCGGCGTCCCACTGCCGGGCTTCGCCGTCCGACTCCCCGAATCCGCGGCGCGACCGCTGCGCACCGGCACCCCCACCGTCCTGGCGCGCGTGCACGACGGCGCCACCCTCGTCGACCTCCGATGCATCCCCGAGAATGACGACCAGCGCGTCGCCGACGCCGTCCGCGCCGCCACGGAGCCACGGTGACCGTGCACGTCGTCGCGACCGCCGGGCACGTCGACCACGGCAAGTCGACCCTGGTGAAAGCCCTGACCGGCATGGAACCCGACCGGTGGGAACAGGAGCGGCAGCGGGGACTGACCATCGACCTCGGCTTCGTGTGGACGGTGTTGCCGTCCGGTCGGGAGATCGGGTTCGTCGACGTCCCGGGGCACGAACGCTTCCTGCCGAACATGCTCGCCGGTCTCGGGCCGGCTCCCTCGGTGTGCTTCGTGGTCGCCGCCGACGAGGGCTGGCGTCAGCAGTCGTCCGACCACCGCGACGCCCTCGCGGCGTGGGGCATCGGCAGCGGGGTCGTCGTCATCAGCCGCGCCGACCGCGCGACGCCCGAGCGCATCGCCGAGGTCATCGAGCAGGTGCGGACCGAGCTCGCTGACACCGGCCTCGCGAACGCGCCCGTCGTCGCAGTGTCCGCGGTCGCGGGCACCGGGCTGACCGAGCTCCGACAGACGCTCGACGATGTGCTCGCGGCGGCGACCGTGCCCGACGACGGCCGCGTCCGCCTCTGGATCGACCGCTCGTTCACCATCACCGGGGCCGGCACCGTGGTGACCGGCACGCTCGCCGCAGGCCGCATCGAGGTGGGCGATCAGCTGGATGTCTTCGGACGCAACGGGTCCCGCACCGTCGTCGTGCGCGGCCTGCAGTGCCACGGTCGCGACACCGACCGTGCGACGCCGGTCAGCCGGGTCGCGTTGAACCTGCGCGGCACCGCCCACGACGAGATCCACCGCGGCGACGCCCTCCTCGAC
>BTUT01000834.1:0-1110 GCA_045862935.1 Acidimicrobiia bacterium | reverse complement strand
GGCCGAACAGATCGCTCCCTTGGACACCCCGTTGCACGAGCAGATCTCCGCGTCGTCGGGTAATGCGTCGAGACCGATGCCGGATTCCCCGGCCGCGGGGGCGATCAGTGCGGCGGGATCTCCCGGGATCTCGCGCCCCACCATGGGTTTGAGCGTGGCATAGGCCGATGCGTCGCCGACCAGGATCCCGCCGAGCAGGGTCCGTGCGTCGTCGGAGAGCACGATCTTCGCGTAGCGGCCGGCGAGCGGGTCGGAGTAGACGATCTCCAGCGCGTTGTCCGTCTCCCCCATGGCGTCACCGAAGCTCGCGACGTCGACGCCGAGCAACTTCAACTTGGTCGACATGTCGGCACCGGCGAATGTCGCACTGCCACCGAGGAGTTGGTCGGCGACGACGTCGGCGGTGCTGTATCCGGGGGCGACCAGGCCGTAGCATCGCCCGTCGACCGCGGCGACCTCGCCGACGGCATAGATGTCCGGGTCGGCGGTTCGGCACGCCGAGTCCACCAGCACGCCGCCACGCTCCCCGACGGGAAGACCCGCCTCCCGGGCCACCGCGTCGCGGGGGCGCACACCGGCGGAGAACACGACGAGGGCGGCGTCGATCGTCGCCCCGTCGCTCAGTGTCACCGTCAGCGAGTCCGGGTCGGGACCGTCGGCGATCGATGACGTGCCCACCCCGGTGTGCACGTGCAAGCCCAGGTCGGAGACCAGGTTCTGCAACACCGCCGCACCCCCGGCGTCGACCTGCATCGGCATGAGCCTCGGCGCGAACTCGACGACATGCGGTGTCATCCCCAGCAGCCGAAGGGCATTGGCGGCTTCCAGGCCGAGCAACCCACCGCCCACCACCACACCGGCGGCGCCGGGCGTCGAACCCTCGGCGACGCGACGGATGCCATCGAGATCGTCGAGGGTGCGGTAGACGAAACACCGGTCGTGGTCGTGACCGGCCACCGGCGGCACGAAGGGGTACGACCCGGTCGCGAACACCAGTGCGTCATAACCGATCTCGAACCCTCGATCGGTCATCACCCGTTTCCCGCCCCGGTCGATCGCGGTGACCGCCTCTCCCAGGCGCAGTTGCACCGCGTCGTCACCCGCATAGTC
>BTUT01000833.1:0-1113 GCA_045862935.1 Acidimicrobiia bacterium | reverse complement strand
CGCGACAGGAGAAGTGATGGCCCGGTCGACGTCGGGGGAGTCGGTACTCGAGCGCGCCGTACGGATCCTCGAGGTCTTCGACGCCGACCACATCACCGTCACCATCACCGACATCGCCGAACGCGCCGGACTTCCGTTGTCGACGGCGTCGCGCCTCGTCGACGACCTCGTCGGTCTCGGCTTGCTCCGGCGCGACGAGGGTCGTCGGGTCCGGATCGGGGTACGGCTGTGGGAGTTGGCGTCTCGGGCATCCCCGACGCTCGGGTTGCGGGAGGCGGCGATGCCGTTTCTGGAGGACGTGCACGCCATCGTCGGACACCACGTGCAACTCGGTGTGCTCGATGGCGCCGAGGTCTTGTTCGTCGAGCGCCTGTCGAGTCCCGGCGCGGTCATCAACGTGACACGCGTGGCCGGGCGGCTCTCGCTGCACGCGTCCTCGGCGGGCCTGGTGCTCCTTGCCCACGCGCCCGCCGGATTCCAGGAACGCGTGCTGAGCCGGACGCTACCGCGGTACACGGCGCAGACCATCGTCGATCCACGTCACCTGCGGGCGTTCTTGGCCGAGGTTCGACGCTCCGGCGTCGCGGTGTGCCCCGGTTTCATCCACGAGGATGCGACGGGGATCGCGGTGCCGATCCGCGATTCCAAAGACCTCGTGGTCGCGGCCATCTCGGTGGTGGTTCCCCGCGACGACCGGCCGACCAGCCACGTCGCGGTACTCCAGGCGGCGGCTCGAGGGATCGGTCGCGAACTGCGTCGCCCGATCGACCGGCGCTGACGGCGGTGGTAGCACTCCCATTCAATGGGAATCGTCTTGTGGGCGGTGTCGGCGATATCCAACCCTTGTGACCATGACCACATCACCGCACGCGTCGTCCACGCCGGTCCGTCTGGTGGCCGCAGCCGCCGCCGACGGCCTGGTGATGACCGTCGTCGCCGGCACGCCCGTCGCCGACGGCGTCGTCGAACTGACCCTGGCCGAGGCGCACGGACACCGACTTCCCGACTGGTCGCCCGGTTCACACATCGACGTCGTCCTACCCGGCGACATCATCCGGCAATACTCGCTGTGCGGAGATCGTTGGGACCCGTTCCACTACCGGATTGCGGTTC
>BTUT01000832.1:0-1113 GCA_045862935.1 Acidimicrobiia bacterium | reverse complement strand
CGCATGAGGTCTCCTCGGACGACGAACGCCGTCTCATCGACGCGCCTGGAACAGACCTTGAGCGAAGCCCCGCGGCTCGCGCTCAGTTGTGTTTGTTGCTGGGGGCTGCGCCCCCAGACCCCATCGGCGTCCGGCTCGCGAGCTCGCTCGGTCGCCCGGCTTCGCTGCGCTCAGCAGGGTGCGCGGAACGCCTTCAGCAGCGACACGCCGGCGATGCACCGCAGCCCCGGTATCCGCTCGCAGGCGTCGAGCAACGGGCGGATGTCGCGCACCCTCGCCTCCCAGCCCTTGGACCCGCTCGCCTGCCGTTCGAACTGCGGCGCGGCGTAGCCCGTTGCGAGCGTCGTGCACCCATGGGCGGCGAAGCGTCGGTCCAGCTCGCGGGACGAGAACAGCCGGGCCAGAGCGAGCTTCCGGTGCAGCGGGCGCAAGTACGGCAGCAACGGCACCTTCTTCTCGATCTCCCGCCCGCGCCAGCGCATGCCGTGGGTCTCCAGCGGGAACCACACCTGCGGGGTGGACACCACGATCAAGCCGCCCGGGCGGGCCACGCGCACGATCCCGGCGATGGTCGCGTCGACGTCGACCACGTGCTCGAGCACTTCGAACGAGGTGACCAGATCGAACGTTCGAGCATCGTAGGGCAGGTCGGCGGCATCGCCTTCGAGGATGCGGAAGCGGTCGTCGCCCTGCACGTCGGCACGGAACGAGGCCAGCCGTTCCGCCTCCATGTCGATGGCATCGACGGACGTGAACCGCCCGGCGATGTACCGGGTGATCGAGCCGTTGCCGCAACCGACATCGAGATACCGGTCGGTGTGGACCCCGTGTCGCTCGCACTGAGCCACGGCGAACCCGCCGAGGCGCTGCACCGTCCGCGTCGCCGTGGCGGGCGCCGGCCCACCGATCACCAAGCCCGCGTCGTTCACCAACGATGGTTCCGCCACCATCATCCCCCTCGCCTTCGAGCCGACCTGTGCCGGTCTCGGGGGCGCAACCTAGCACCGCGCGCGATCAGCCATACGGCTCGGGATCGGTGCCAGGGGCGTCGTCAGTGGCTCGTGCGCACCTCGCGCCGGGTGGACCTCGGTGGTCCCGGCCGGGTGCTCTCGC
>BTUT01000831.1:0-1115 GCA_045862935.1 Acidimicrobiia bacterium | reverse complement strand
GACGAGGCGCTAGGCCCGGACCTCATCGAGGTCCTCGACGGCCTCGAGCTCGAGCGCCAGCGGGTCAACTGGTGGCGTGCCGTCCATATCCGGGCGAACTGGAAGATCGCCCTCGAGGCGTTCCTGGAGGCGTACCACATCCAGCAGACCCACCCCGAGCTCGCGCCGGGCACGGTGGGCGACGAGTACGACGCCGACGCGTACGGCTACGTCGTCGACGCCGCGCTCGGCCACGGATGGCTCGTCCCGGGTGAGACCACGCCGATGGACTCGGTCTCTCCCGCCGCGACGATGGTCCTCACCAACCGCGTGATGGCCGAGGGCGTCGAGGGCTGGATCACCCCGCCCCAGCTCGAGCTGATGGAGCGGCTCTGGTCGCGCGTGCCGAGCGACCTCGGGGACGACGAGTTCATCGAGCGGTTCTTCGCCGAGGCCTACGCCGCGGGCGCGGCCAACGAGGCTCCGCTTCCACCGACCCCGATGCTCCCCCTCGCGTACGTGTTCCCGAACACCGCGCTGATCGCTCACATCGGCAACACCCTGTGGTACCGGTTCCGGCCCCTGGGTGAGGATCCCGAGGCGTGCATCTGGGAGATCTGGTCGCTCAGCGTCGTGGCCGACGACGTGCCGCTCCAACGGCCCGAGATCTCGATGATCGAGCACCAGTCGCAGCTCCCGCCGGTGTACGCGCAGGACGCGTCCAACATGGAGCTCCAGCAGCGCGGGATCCGTTCCGCCGGGTTCGTGAACGCGGTGTACTCGCCGCGGTACGAGCCGATGATCCCCAACTTCCACCACCTCGTCGACCGCTACCTCGCCGGCTGACCGATCGATCGACCATGGCGACGGTTGACGACGACGGCTCGCACGGCGAACCGCCCGTCGTGGTGGAGGTTGAGCCGTGGGGGATCACGATCGAGGTGGAACCTGGCGAGACCGTCTTCGATGCGGCCCATCGCCAGGGCTGGCAGTGGCCCACGAGCTGCTTCGGCCAGGCGCGCTGCACCGTCTGCCACATGGTCGTGCTCGACGGCGCCGACGTCGTAGCGCCCCCCGACGCAGTGGAGGCCGCGATGCTCGACCGCCTCCATCGCCTCTGGTACCGGAGCCCGGCG
>BTUT01000830.1:0-1116 GCA_045862935.1 Acidimicrobiia bacterium | reverse complement strand
CGCGGAGGTACACGGGCACGCCGCCCCTGGTGACCACCACGAGCCCGCGGATGTCGTCGAGGTTGGTGAACTGCCCCGGGCTGCGCAGCAGGAACGTCATGTCGCCCTCGTCGATCTCGCCGAGGGGGATGTTCTGGTTCTCGGTGCGCAGCAGGCTCACCACGCGATCCACCGAGAGGTCGAGGGCCGTGATCTTCTCCTTCGACAGCTCGACCCGGATCTGGCGGCGGCGACCGCCGCTGACGTCCACCGAGGCGACGCCCGGCACCCGCTCCAGACGCCGCGCCAGGTCGTTCTCGGCGACCTCGCGGAGCTGGACCTCGGTCATGTCGCCCTCGACGCCGATCCACACGATGGGGAACTGGGTCGCATCGAACCTGAACAGGACGGGCGGATCGACGTCGTCGGGCAGCCGGCCCCGGACGCGGTCGAGGCGGCTGCGCACGTCGTCGGCCGCCACGTTGAGGTTGGTGCCGTAGGCGAAGTTCAGCGAGACGCGGCTCGAACCCTCCGACGACGTGGAGTTGATCTGCTCGAGGCCGGCGACGGCCGCCATCGCCTGCTCGATGGGCCGCGTGATCGTCTCCTCGATCTCACGCGGGCCGACGCCGGGGTAGCTCACCCGCACCGTGAGGCTCGGGAAGTTCACGTCCGGCATCAGGTCGACGGGAAGCTTGATCAGCGAGATCGCGCCGAGCAGCACGATCACGGTGCTGATCATGAACATCGTGACGGGACGATGAATCGCGGTGCGCGGGATGCTCATGGTGTGATGGTTGGGGGTGAAGAGTCGTCTCGTGGTCGCTGGTTCCCGTGCGGCCCGCCGTGTGGCACTCCGGCAGGCCGCCGCCGGATCATCTCGTGGCCAGGCCCGTCGCCGGCGCCGCGGCCGTCGCGCCGCCACCCTGCGCGCCCGGACGCCCGCCGGCACGCGGGGCGCCGCCTTCCGGCTGACCGCCTCCAGGCCCACCGGGTCCGGTCTGTCCGGCCAGCACGATGGCGTCGCCGTCACGCAGCGCCGCGGCGCCGGTCGTCACGACCTTCTCCGCCTCGCGCAGCCCCGACGTGATCTCGGCGCGCTGATCGTCCTGCAGGCCCACCTGCACCTCGCGGAAC
>BTUT01000829.1:0-1118 GCA_045862935.1 Acidimicrobiia bacterium | reverse complement strand
ATCCAGAACAGGGAGTCGGCGTTGCGGGCAAGCATCATGACGCGGCCTCCTCACTGACGGTGCCGTCCGGTGTGCTCCGGTCGCGACCCTGCTGCTGTTGCTGTTGCTGTTGGTCGGTGGTGAAGCCCGGTGGCTCCAGCGCCGGGGAGCGCATCTCGGGGAGGTCGGCGACGACGCGCTCGGACGTCAGTTCTCGGGTCTCGCCGGACGAACGGGTGGTGAGCACCCACGTGTCCTTGGAGCCGCCGCCCTGCGAGGAGTTCACCACCAGGGATCCCTCGTTGAGGGCGACGCGCGTCAGGCCGCCGGGCAGCACCCACACCGATTCGCCGTCGTTCACCGCGAACGGCCGCAGATCCACGTGGCGCGGTCGGAGTTCGTCGCCGACGACGGTCGGGTTGGTCGACAGCGCGATCACCGGCTGCGCGATCCACCCGCGCGGGTTGGCGCGGATCTTGGCCGACAGTTCGGCGAGCTCATCGCGGGTGGAGTTCGGCCCGAAGACGATGCCGTAGCCGCCGCTGCCCTCGACGGGCTTCACCACCAGCTCGTCGATCCGGCGGAGCACCTCGTCGCACTCGTCGGGCAGCCAGCAGCGCAGTGTCTCGACGTTCTCGATCTTCGGCTCCTCGCCGAGGTAGTACCGGATCATGTCGGGGACGTAGGTGTAGACCAGCTTGTCGTCGGCCACGCCGTTGCCGACCGCGCTGGAGATGACCACGTTCCCCGCGCGGGCCGCGTTCACCAGGCCCGCGACACCGAGCATCGAGTCGGGGCGGAACTGCATGGGGTCCAGGAAGGCGTCGTCGATGCGGCGGTAGATCACGTCGACGCGCTGGCGGCCGTCGGTGGTGCGCATGTAGACCACGTTGTCCTGGCAGAACAGGTCGCGGCCCTCCACCAACTCGACGCCCATCTGCCGCGCGAGCAGCGAATGCTCGAAGTAGGCGGAGTTCGCGACGCCCGGGGTGAGGACGACGATGGTCGGGTCGCCGACGCCCGACGGTGCCGACGCCTGCAGCGCGCGCAGCAGGTGCCGCGGGTACTCGCGGACGGCGCGCACCCGATGCGCCAGGAACATGTCGGGGAAGACGCGCGCCATGGTGCGCCGGTTCTCC
>BTUT01000828.1:796-1121 GCA_045862935.1 Acidimicrobiia bacterium | reverse complement strand
CAGGTCTGGGACGTCGCGACGCGAGCCCGACATCGGCGGTGGATCCTCGAGATCTCCAGCACCGACGCAGCGCTGCTCGTCGGTGCCAAAGGCCGACTCCACTTCGCGCCCCCGTCGGCGGCTGACCCCGCCGACCGGGCGGTCCCACGTTTCCTCGTGACGCTCTCGTCGAGCGAGCTGCGCTATTGGGACCTCGAGCAGTCGCGCGCGACGCGCGTGACCGACGTGCGGGTCGCGGGTCCGATCGCGTTCTCCGCGGACGGACGGTGGCTCGCGGTCGCCCATCACCCTTCGTCACAATCGGCCTCCGTGGGCGTGCTCGTCT
>BTUT01000828.1:0-786 GCA_045862935.1 Acidimicrobiia bacterium | reverse complement strand
CGAGGTCGGCGGCGGCACGTTGCGCTCGCTCGGCAACGTCGTGACCCACGACGCCGAGATCAGCGCGCTCGCGTTCGACCCGACGGCCGAAGTCCTCGTCTCGGGCGACGTGGGGGGCGAGGTCCGGTTCACGACGCTCCGCCCGTTCCGCGAAGCCCAGGAGTGACGTCGCGCTCGCGCTCGCTGCGGCTCGGCATCGACGGCGACGAACGCGTCGTTCGCGGAGGCGATCGTGGCGAGCTCTCGACCGAGGAGCTCTCGACCGACGAACCTTCGACCGACGAACCTTCGACCGACGAACCTTCGACAATCGTCGAACACTCGACAATCAACCTCGATAATTTCAGTCCACAAACACGATTTCCGTGAATCACCGGACGCGGACTTCGTATTTCTTCCCTACCATCGGCCAGGAACCGAAGAGGAGGAAACGATGTCCGAGTCGAACGCCCCGAAGAAGAGCCCCCGATCCGCGTGGCTTCGCGTGCTGATCGCGATGAGCCTCTGCCTGCCCGCCGCCGCGTTGTGGGCGCAGATCACGCCGGTGTATCGGCTCCGGATGGAGCGGGCGAGCGCGGGTCAGCCCGAGACGGAGGTGAGCGGTCGGGCGACCGACGGCAACGGCAACGTCCTCCAACTCGAGCGCACCACGCCGCTCTACTACCTCAGCGCCACGGAGTACCTCGATCGCCCGGCCGGCGTGACGGCGCGGTTCATCTCACCGCAGTGGGACCATCAGACGGATGCGTGGAATCTGCATGTCGGCGCCCCGTCGCTGCGGCGTTC
>BTUT01000827.1:0-1121 GCA_045862935.1 Acidimicrobiia bacterium | reverse complement strand
CGACCGGGATGTCGCAGTCGAGGACCCCGATGGGGTCGGCGATCACGCGCGCGTCGAGGTAGTCCGCCGCGGTGATCGGGCGGTCGTGCCAGTACGACCACGGGATGCGCGCGCCGTTGGACCGCGCCTCGACGAGCACGGCGGCCATGGCGTCTCGGGTCGCGCCGTAGCGCTGGAGGTACTCGTTGTACGGGAGCGCGATCATCGCCAGCGGCCCGAAGAAGCCCTGCGGGGCCGTCCACTGCATCGCGCCGGCCGCCTCGGTCATCGGGTTCCCGTGGTACCGGCCACGCGGTGGATTGTGGAGGGCGCGGTGCAACAGCACGTAGTCGGCCGCACCCGCCGCCAACGCGTTCACCGCGAGCATGACCGCGCCGGGAAGCTGACCGAAGCCCTGGAAGCCGGCGGCGAACCGCGGGTTGATCCCGAGCTGCTCGGCGAGCCAGTTCGCGGTGACGATCGACACACCGTCGACGCTCGCGTGGGCGCCCGAGCTGGGGAGGAGGGAGCCCGTGGTGAAGCCGTCGATCTGGTCCTTCGTCAGCCCGGCGTCAGCGATCGCGCGCCGCGCGGTCTCGATCGTGAGCGCCCCGAGCGCCGAGTCGGCATGGCGGCGGATCGCGCTCTGCGCGCAGCCGACGATCGCGACCTGGCAGCGAGCGGTGAACGCGGGGCTCACGAGGTCACGACCCGCGTGAACGCCGGGACGGCGACTCCCGGCGCGAGATCGTCGAACACCACCACGACCCGGTCGCCGATCCGCAGCGACACGTCGGGTCCGTCCACGAGGCGGCCGATCATGCGCAGGTCGTCCTGATCGTCGAGCTCCACGTCGACGAGCACGAACGGCACGTCACCGGCGAAGCCGGGGAGGAACGAGTCGTGGACCACCGTCCAGGACCGGACGACGCCCCGTCCGCTCACCGGGACGAACTCGAACCGGGGATCGGTGTCGAGGCACCCGTGGCACACCACCCCGGGCGGATGGGCGAGACGCCCGCACCGCGCGCAGCGCGCGAGCGCGAGCGTGTGCGACGCCGCGGCCTCCCAGAACCCCGCCGACTGCTCGTCGGGCACCGGCACCGGCTTCAAGATGCGTCCCAGGAGCTCGTAGGCGCGGC
>BTUT01000826.1:0-1124 GCA_045862935.1 Acidimicrobiia bacterium | reverse complement strand
CGGCGCGGTTCGCCAGTTGTAGTCGTGGTGCGCGCTCCGGGGGGTCAGTCGCGAGAACCAGTGGAGGTGGAGGGCTGGGTGCTCAACGCGTCGTTGGCCGCGTTGTCGTCGCGGGAACGTCCTGTGGAGGTCGTCGTGCCTGCGGGGGACGCGGCCGTGGTGTCGGCGGCCGCGGCCGAGCAGCGAACGACCATCGTCGCGTTGGCGGAGTGAGCGGTGTTGCTCGGGTTGGTCTCCGCGCAGGGTGCACCAGGAGTCACGACGACCGCGCTTGCGCTCGCTGCGGTCGCGGGACCGACATCGGGCCTGTTCGTGGAGCTCGACCCTGCGGGCGGCAGTGTCGAAGGCTGGACCGGGGTGACCGGCGAGCCGGGCCTGTTGCGCGTCGCAGGTCACCTGCGACGCGGGCAGACATCCGATCAGCTCGTGGACCATGTAGTCGGGGTCCCGTCGGGCGTGCGGTCCTTGCTGGCACCGACGGCGGGTCCGGTGGCGGAATCGACGTTGGTCGCGGTCGATGAGCGGTTGGGGCCGGCGCTCGCCGGACTCGATGTCGACGTCGTGGTGGCCGACGCGGGTCGTTGGTCGCGTTCGCAGGTGACGGCGCGGCGCATCATGGGCTGCGCGGTGCTCGGGGTGGTGTGCGCACCGACGGTGCATGGGATCGAGCACGCTCGTTGGCTGATCGATCCACTACGCGCGACATTTGACGTGCCGGTGGTGGTCGTGGTCGTGGGTGAGCGCGGCTACGGGCCCGACGAGGTCGCGGATGCGCTCGGCGTGCCGGTCGCCGGAGTTGTGGCGTGGGATCGCCGTGGCGTGAACGCTCTGTTCACGAGCGGAGCGAGTCGAGGCTGGTCGCGGTGCCCGTTGGCTCGCACGGCGCGCACGACGCTGGCTGGTCTGCGTCGGCACGTCGACATCGTGGGCATGGTGCGGGATGCCTGAGGAGCTCGAGGCGACGCTGCGTCGACTGGTGGCGGATGGGATCGGTGAGCATCTGGCACGCGCGGCGCGGGATGGCGGTGCGGCCCCGGACGAGGAGGATCAGCGCCTGCTCGCGGTGTCGATCGTGCGCGCGGAGCTGCAGCGCCGGGCGCGTGAACGCGAGCGCGAGCGCGAGC
>BTUT01000825.1:0-1127 GCA_045862935.1 Acidimicrobiia bacterium | reverse complement strand
CCGGCGACGAAGGCGCGTGGTTCCGCGGCACGAACGAGCGCGGCGAGCTGAAGTGGGAGACGCAGTGCCGCGTCGACGTGGCCGACCGGGGGCGCGAGTTCACGTTCACGAACTGCGGGTTCGACGGCGCGACCGAGCTCGTGCGGTGGAGCTACACGTTCGCACCGTCGGGCGACGGCTGTGAGGTCTCCGAGCGCTGGGAGGTCTTGGAGTCCTACCCCGGCTTCATCGGCCAGCTCCTCCCGAACATGACCCCGGAGGAGTACCTCGACGGTGTGCTGCCCGACACGCGCGCGGGCATGGCCGAGACCCTCGCACAGCTCAAGTCCGTCGCGGAGTCCTGAGCAGCACCGAGGGCTCGGGGCACGCGCACGGGATCCGCGCGCAGCGCGGGCAGCCGTTGCGGTAGCGGGCCACGGCGGCGTCGAGCGAGCAGTCGAGCTGGTTCGCCAGCGACGCCAGCCACGCGAGCACGTCGCCGAGCTCGTGGAGCTGCTCGTCGCGGGTGCCCTTCCGCGCGGCCCGGGCCAGCTCCCCGACCTCCTCGGCGAGCCAGGCCACCGTCGCCGCGACCCCGCGGGCGCGGTCGCGCTCGCCGTAGGTGTCGTCCATCTGGCGCTGGAGCGCCGCGAGGTCCGTCATGCGCCGTGATCGTAGGCCGGCACGGGGCGACGACCCGGTGCGGGACCGGCCGCGTGCCGCGGGGCTGACCGGCCGAGCGCGGATCGGGGAGAATGTTCGTCGATGGCTCCCACCCGCTCCCGATCCGCGTCCGGTGCCGTCGACCTCGACCCTGCATCGGTGCTCGATCGCATCGCGAGCCTGCTCGCACTCACCCGGGGAGCGCAGCACCGCGAGCGCGCGTTCCGCCGAGCCGCCGATGCCGTGCGCGACGTCGAGCCCGACGCGTTGGTCGACCTCGCGGCGCGGGGGTGCCTGCAGACGGTCCCCGGGATCGGGGAGGTGACCGCGCGGGTGATCGCACAGACGCTGGCCGGCGAGGTACCCGAGTACCTGGCCCGACTCGAGGCCCAGGCCGCACCCGACGCCGGACCCGGCGCGGCGATCCTCGCCGCGTTGCGGGGCGACCTCCACTGTCACACCGACTGGTCCGACGGGGGTGCGCG
>BTUT01000824.1:0-1129 GCA_045862935.1 Acidimicrobiia bacterium | reverse complement strand
GGATCGCTGGTTCGATCCCGAGGTCCCCGAGCACATCACGCTGGAACGGCTGTGCCACGTCGCCTGTCTGCTGACAGACGACGACCGGCTGGACGTCTGAGACGTCGAGCCGGTCGTCACTGGATCTACGCGCTGGGCAGCACCTTCGCGACGAGATCCCACACCGTGGCCCGCGCCTGCGGGGTGAGGGGGAACTTCGCGAAGGTGAGCACCCCGTGGAACAGCCCGTCCAGGCGGTGCGCGTAGACCTCGACGCCGTCGGCGCGCAGCCGGTCGGCGTAGCGTTCGCCGGACACGCTCGGCGGATCGAGTTCGGCGGTGACGACGACTGTAGGCGGCAGTCCGGCGAGAGACTCCGCCTTCGTCGGCATCACGAGCATGTCGTCACGATTGTTCGGCGCGTACTGATCCCAGTACCACCGCATCGCCGACGTGGTGTTGTAGTAGCCCTCGCCGTACCGGCGGTACGACTCCGTGTCGAAGTCGTCGTCGAGCACCGGGTACAGCAGGATCTGCGCGACGATCGTCGGGCCGCCTCGCTCACGGGCCGCCAGGCACACCGTCGCCGAGAGGAGTCCGCCCGCACTGTCGCCCGCGACGGCGATCCGCTCCGGATCACCGCCGTATTCGCCGGCGTGCTCGGCGGCCCACTGGACGGCCGCGTACATGTCCTCCAGCGCGGCCGGCGCCTGATGCTCGGGTGCCAGCCGGTAGTCCACCGACACGACGACGGTGCCGGTGTTCTCCGCGAGCGACCGCACGAACTCGTCGTGACTGTCGATGCCGCAGAAGACGAAGCCGCCGCCATGCGCGAAGACGACGGCCGGGAGCGCCCCGTCGGCCGCCGCATGCGGGGTGTAGACGCGCACCGGCAGCGGATCACCGTCGGGCCCGTCGATCGTCAGGTCGGTCACCGCCCGCATCGCGGGCTCGGTGCCGAGCGGCGCCTTGCGCGCGTCGATCATGGCCCGCACCTCCGCCGCGGGGAACGCGGTGACGTCGGGGAACCCTTCGAGGGTGCCGAGCATCGCTTCCACCTCGGGGTGCAGATCGGTTCGACGGTTGCTCATCGGAGTCCTCCAGAGTGACGGATGCGAGGCGGCGCAGCGCGCACGGCTCTTCTCCTACG
>BTUT01000823.1:0-1133 GCA_045862935.1 Acidimicrobiia bacterium | reverse complement strand
CAGCGCCCGCTGCGCGGCATCGTCCTCCGCTCTTCGCGCGGCGTCCGTACCGGCCCCCCAGGTCGGCTGGTCAATCAACTCGAACCCCGCGTAGCGAAACAAGAGGAGCACGAACGTCGAGCACGTCAGACCCGATGCCGACCGCAGCCGCACGACCCCCTCGGCGCCGATGGCGGCGTCGCGCGGCTCGAAGCCGTAAGGCAACGAGCCGTTCTCGCGACGACGTGCCACCAGGCATGCCGCTGTGCGGACGGCCCCGAGGTCATCGAGGAACGCAGGCTCGACCCAACCGAGGTCGTCGGGCGAAGGCTCGTCGCAGAGCTGCCGGTGCCAGGCGAGGTGCAGGTGACGATGGGGAGCGTCCGCCTTGACGCGGTACAGCACGCCGACGTGGCCTCCCACGGCGCCCTGACCGAGGGTCACGACCGCATCCTGGGTGGGCGATGCCGGTGCCCGGTGAAGGCGCGCCGTCATCGATAGCGCGCCTCGATCCTGCTCACGGCCGCGGGATCCAACCCCCACGGTTCGCGCAGCGCCGCGAGCGCGCGGTCCACGAAGGCCGCGCGGCTCCGTCCGAGCCCCTCCCGGGCGTGTGCCGTGACCATGAGGACCCCGCCGATGACGGTGGGCGGCAGGCTATGGGGCTCCAGTTGCTCGAGGAGCGCGGCCACGACGTCGAGCTCGCCGTCTCGGAAGAGGGCGTCGATGGACTCCACGAGCCGATCCGTTGCCTCGAGCAGCCGACCAGCGGCCACGTCGTCGGCCAGCGCGGCGAGGGTCAGACGGCGCCGCTCGGCTTGGGCGTCCTCCACGGCGGCTCGCGCCTCCAGCACCGCCCGTGACGCGGCCTCCTCGTCGAGCCCGATGCCGACGGCCGCTCCAGGTCGGAGGCGACGGCTCCTCATGATGGAGCTCCACCGCAGCGGGGCACCTCCGCGTGACGGGAGCTTCGTCGGAGTGCGGACAGCAGTACCGGGAGGAGCGTCGAGCAGCCCCGTGACCAGCTCGGGAGCGACGAAGCCCAGGTTCTTCAGATGCCAGGTCGCAATCTCCCAGGGCGTCCCGAACCACCTGCGAGCCCGGTCCACGAGGCCGAGCGCCGTCGTGAGGCTCTCGGTCCGGATGGGTGGCCC
>BTUT01000822.1:0-1134 GCA_045862935.1 Acidimicrobiia bacterium | reverse complement strand
CCCGCTGCCACTCAGACCATCGGCCGCATCGTCCAGGTCATCGGTCCCGTCGTCGACGTGGAATTCGACACCGACGCGCTGCCTGAGCTCTACAACGCGCTCGAGATCCGCGGCAAGACCGACGCGGGCGAGCCGATTCGCGTGGTGGCCGAGGTGCAGCAGCACATCGGACGCAACCAGGTTCGCGCGGTCGCCATGTCGACGACCGACGGCGTCGTCCGCGGCATGGAGGCGCTCGACACCGGCGCCGCCATCTCGGTCCCGGTCGGCTCCGCGGCGCTGGGGCGCATCCTCAACGTCCTCGGCGAGCCGGTGGACAATGGCCCCGAGATCCCGGCGTCGGTCGAGCGCTGGCCGATCCACCGCAAGCGCCCCGACTTCGTCGACCTCGAGCCCAAGACGCAGATCTTCGAGACGGGCATCAAGGTCATCGACCTCATCGCCCCGTTCGTGAAGGGTGGGAAGATCGGGCTCTTCGGCGGCGCCGGCGTGGGCAAGACGGTCGTCATCCAGGAGCTCATCAACAACGTGGCCAAGGGACACGGCGGCAAGTCGGTGTTCTGCGGCGTGGGTGAGCGCACGCGCGAAGGGAACGACCTGTACCTCGAGTTCAAGGAAGCCGGCATCCTCGATTCGGTCGCCCTCATCTACGGGCAGATGAACGAGCCGCCGGGCGCGCGCCTCCGCGTGGGCCTCTCGGGGCTCACGGTGGCCGAGTACTTCCGCGATCGCGAGAACGCCGACGTGCTCGTCTTCATCGACAACATCTTCCGCTTCACGCAGGCGGGTTCCGAAGTCTCGGCGCTCCTGGGACGCATGCCGAGCGCCGTGGGCTACCAGCCGACGCTGGCCACGGAGATGGGCGACCTGCAGGAGCGCATCACCTCGACGCGCAACGGCTCGATCACCTCGGTGCAGGCGATCTACGTCCCCGCCGACGACCTCACCGACCCGGCGCCGGCGACCGCGTTCGCCCACCTCGACGCCACGGTCGTGCTCAACCGCAAGATCACGGAGCTCGGGATCTACCCCGCGGTCGACCCGCTCGACTCGTCGTCGCGCATCCTCGACCCGCAGTTCATCGGCGAGCGCCACTACAAGGTGGCCATCGAGGTGCAGCGCATCCTGCAGCGC
>BTUT01000821.1:0-1134 GCA_045862935.1 Acidimicrobiia bacterium | reverse complement strand
CGAGCCCATGTTGGCGTGGGACGCGATCGAGGATCTTCGACAAGTCGGGGCACGACGCGGTGCTCGGCGGTCGACGCAAGTCGTTGGGCGGAGAAGCCGAGGGCGTGGACCTCCGACGCCGGCGGTCCGAGCAAGACCGCGGCGGAGGGGTGTTCTGAGTCGTGGCGAGGAGGCGCGCCGTCACGTATCCGGCTCCGGCAGGGGCGTCCAAGCGATCTCGCCGGTGACGCTGTTGATGGCGAAGCGGTGGAGGACGCCGACCTTGCAGACGGGGCAGCGGCGCGGGTCGGTGCCGGTGAGTCGCTCGAGGAGCTCGCGCCATGTCGAGGGGACGGGGTCGGGGGTGATCGATTCGCCTTGCGCGGCGAGGGCGGCGCGCGCCTGCTCGAGCTTCGTGTTGACGTTGGCCGCCGAGTGCAGCCCGTAATGCCGGATCTTCACGAAGCGGGCCGGCAGGACGTGCAGGAGGAAGCGGCGGACGAACTCGATGCCGGAGATCGTCGTCGTCTCGCCGTTCTTCGTGTCGAAGGTGACGTCGTCGGCGTTCATGTCGCGCAGTCGGTGGTTGGACATGCCGACGCGGTGGGTGTAGAGGCCGAGGTAGCGGAAGACCTGCTTGGGCCCGGCGAAGGGGCGCTTCGCGTAGACCACCCACTGCTTGCGATACAGGGCGTCCCGGAGCTCGGCGAAGGCCTGGCGCTCGACCTCGACGTCCTCGCCGAGGTCCAGGTCGCCGTCGTCGACGAGCCGGGTGAGCCTGGCGAGGAACTTGCCCCGGAAGAGGGCAGAGAGCACCCTCACGGGGAAGAGGAACCGACCGCGGCCGGCGCTCAGCCAGCGAGTCCCGTCCGGCGAGAGGCCGCCGCCGGTCACGATGCAGTGGGCGTGCGGGTGATAGCCGAGATCGCGCCGCCAGGTGTGGAGCACGGCGGTGATCCCGGGCGTGGCGCCCAGCCACTTCGGATCAGCGGCGAGGTCGAGGAGCGTGCGCGAGGCCGTGTCGAAGAGGAGCTTGTAGAAGACCCGCTGGTTGCGGCGCGCGAGCGGCTGGAGCTCGCTCGGCAGGGTGAAGACGACCTGGAAGTAGGGGACCGGCAGGACGCGCCGCATGCGCTCGAGCACCCATTTCGCCTG
>BTUT01000820.1:0-1136 GCA_045862935.1 Acidimicrobiia bacterium | reverse complement strand
GGAGGATGAGCGTGTCCCGGTAGCGAGCCATCGTGTCGGCGTGCTGGCGGGCGTCGCGCGCCTCGGCGTCGGCGAGCGGCGTCTCGGAGACGAGCGCGCGCAGGCGCGACTCCTCGGCCTCACCCTCGAAGAAGGCCACCTGCTCGTCGGTCACCGCGAGCTCGGCTCGCAGACGCTTCAGGCGCTCGCTCACGTCGACGAGCCGACGCTGCAGGATCGTGCGCGTCATGCGCGCCGAGTCTACGAGCCCCGCCGGTAGCCTGCAGGTCCCCGCCCGGGTGGCGGAATGGCAGACGCGGCGGACTCAAAATCCGCTGTCCGCGAGGACGTGAGGGTTCGAGTCCCTCCCCGGGCACCCACCCTGACACCGGCGAGAAGCGACCGCAGCCGGGACCAGTACCCTGGAGGGGTGACGCTCCTGGCCGTCGACGGCACCGTGGTCCTCGTCGGCGGAGCCTTCGTGCTCGCCGCGGTGGTGCTCGTACTGCTGATCGCCGCGCCGTGGAAGAGCGTGCGAGACGAGCCACCCCTCGCCGACGACGTCGAGGCGCGGCTCCTGCTCGGCGAGGATCCCGAGGAGATCGCCGCCGATGTCGACGCGGCAGACGAACGGCGCGCCTCGGTGCACGACCTCGACGGAGCCCGCAACGACGGCGACTGACCTGTTTGGACGGTTCACGGTGCCGGGGCACCGCTGAGCGTCCAAACAGGGTTCAGCCGGCGAACGCGAAGAACAGGCGTGCCTCGCAGGCGAGCTCACCGGCGACCGTCGTGCGGCCCGTCCCCCAGCCGCCGCGCGCACTCAGGCGCTCCAGGGTGACCGACATCACCAACTCGTCACCGGGGCGGACGAGGCGCCGCCACCGCACACGTTCCACACCGCCGAACAGCGGCAGCTTGTCCTGGTAGCGCTCGTCGGAGAGCACGCCGATCGCGCCGGTCTGCGCGAGCGCCTCGAGCTGGATCACACCCGGGAAGATCGGGTTCCCCGGGAAGTGGCCGGCGAGGAAGGCCTCCTCACCCGTGACCGTGTAGCGCGCGACCACGGTGCCGCCGGGATCCAGCTCGTCCACCGCGTCGACGAAGCGGAAAGGCGGACGATGCGGCAGCATCGCGATGAGCGCATCCGAATCGGG
>BTUT01000819.1:0-1136 GCA_045862935.1 Acidimicrobiia bacterium | reverse complement strand
GTCGATGTCGTCGGTGAGCTGGGCGTGGCGGAACATCCCGCGCCGGTTCGCGTCCGACGACGGGGGGCGCTGCGGCGGCGGGTCGATCGACTCCACCAGCTCGAGCATGAACGCGCCTTCGCCGCGCGGATCGTCGAGGAACGCGGCCGCGAGCTCGATCTCGCCGACGAGCCCGAGCTGGTCACCGGGCTGGCGCAACGGTCCGCGGCCGAACCGGAACCGGAACCCGAGCACGGCCTCGTAGAAGCTGCGGGCACGCACGAGGTCGGACACGCCGATGGCGACGAACCCCACCCGCGAGCCGGTGCCAGGCTCACCGACCTGTACGAGCTCGACGAGCATCCCGTCGGGGTCGTCGACCACGACGGTGCGTACGGGCGGGCGTCCCTCCACGGCGGTCTCGTGCGGTGGCCCGCCGTGGCCCCGCACGCCGTCGACCGCCAGCCGCGTGTACAGCCCATCGAGGTCGGGCACGTAGAACCCCAGCCGGTTGAACCCCAGATCGGCCGCGCGGTTCGGCGCACCCGTGGGCCGCGGGGCCTGCCACTCGAGCAGGTCGACGGCGAGGCCCGCCCCGAGTCCCCGGTCGTCGTGGAGGATCCACGCGTCCCAGTGCGCCTGGTCGAGCCGAAACGCCGCGCCGTCCTGGGGTACGTCGGGTCGCGTGTGGGTGGACGCGGTGAGCCCGAGCCGATCGCGGTAGAAGCGCAGCGACCGCTCCAGGTCGGAGCAGTTCACGTTCACGTGGAAGGCCTGGGACACTCCGATGGGCGGCACTCCGGCTCCGATCGACGGCGTAGTGTGCGCGCCATGTCGGATGACTGGCACGCGATCGAGACCCTCATCATGGCCTACGCCGAGCGCGTCGACCGCGGCGACTTCGCCGGCGTCGCCGCGCTCTTCGAGCACGCGACGTACCGCGCGGATCAGGGCGGCGTGTCGATGGACCAGCACGGTGCGGCTGCTGTGTTGCGCACCTTCGACGGGCTCGTGCGCCGATACGACGACGGCACTCCCCGCACGAAGCACGTCACCACGAACGTCACCATCGAGATCGACGGCGACGTCGCGACGTCGCGCTGCTACTACACCGTCTTCCAGCAGACCGACTCCCTGGCGCTGCAGCCGATCATCGC
>BTUT01000818.1:0-1136 GCA_045862935.1 Acidimicrobiia bacterium | reverse complement strand
CGATGACCCTCGCCGGTACCTCCGGGGCCACGCCGCGGCGGCGTCGGAGCGCCCAGGCGGCTCGCGAGACGGGTCCGCTGTGCTTCGACCCGATCTGGGTGTCGACGAGACCCGGGTCCACCGCGTACGCGTCGATCCCGGATCCTTCGAACCGCCGCGCGAGCTCGTTGACGAACAGGACGTTGGCGAGCTTGGCGCGCTTGTACGCCCGGTGCCCATGGTGCATCGCGGGACGCGCGAGGCGAGTGGGCTCCAGCCGTGCGCCGCGATGCGCGTTGGAGCTCACGACCACGATCCGGATCCGCATGCGGGGCGTGCGGAGGTCCGGATCCGTGACGAGCTCGTGGGTCAGGAGGAACGGCGAGAAGTGGTTGACCGCGGCCGTGAGCTCGATCCGGTCCTCCGTGAGGACCGGACGGCTCGTGTAGAGGCCCGCCGAATGGGTGATGGCGCGGAGCGCGAACCCGTCGGCGACCGCAGCGCGGCTGAGTTGCTGGGCCAGTGTCCGCACCGCCGCCTGATCCGAGAGGTCGGCCACGAACCCTCGTACCGCCACACCGGCGTCGCGGCCCACGCGTTCGACGGCCGCGTCGGTGCGGGAGTGGTGGCGACCGACGAGGTACACGGGATGGCCCTGGGACGCGACTCGCCGGGCGGTCGCGAGGCCGATGCCCGAGGTCGCACCGGTCACCACGACGACGCCGGTCGGATCGGGTGCCGGAGTCCCCGGCATCACGCCGCGTCCTGCGCTCGTGGCGCGTCCCGTCGGAGCAGAGCACGGTTGCGGTCGACGGCTTCCTCGGCCGCGCGGTGCGCGTCACTGCGGGCGCGTGCCCAGCGTCGTCCGGCGACTCGCACGACGAGCGCTCGCGGGGCGAGCCTCGCCAGCCGGGCGAGGATGCGGCTCGCGGGGCCGGGCACGCACACCGCGCGGCCGGCGGCCGCCGCGTCGAACGCCGCGGCGGCCGCCGTGCCCGGGCTCACGGCAGTCAGACGACCGAGCACGCCCTGGGCGAAGATCCCCCGGACCGACGCACGCGACGTGGGGAGCCCCGCGGGGCAGAGCGCGGTCACGGTCGCCGTGCCCGCGAGCTCCTCCCGGAGGGCCAACGAAGCGTCGAGCAGGAATCGCTTGG
>BTUT01000817.1:0-1138 GCA_045862935.1 Acidimicrobiia bacterium | reverse complement strand
CGTCACGGTGGAATGCCTCGACCGTGATGCCAGCGTGCGTGACCTCGTCATCGCCTGCTCGGCCACCGGACATTCCCGGTTTCCCGTCGTCGACGACGGCGACCTCGACGATCTCATCGGCGGCGTGCACATCAAACAGGCCTTCACCGTCGCCCCCGACGAGCAGTCGACGACCACGGTCGCCGCCCTGGCCCGTCCCGTCGGCCGGGTACCGGTGACGCTGGACGGCGACGCGCTCATGGAACGCATCCGCGCCGACGGCATGGAGATGTGCGTGGTCATCGACGAGTACGGCGGGACCGCGGGCATCGTGACGACCGAGGACCTCATCGAGGAGATCCTCGGCGACGTCACCGACGAGCACGACGACGAACACCCCGACGTCCAGGCTGACGGGGAGGGTTATCTCTGCGCGGGTCTGCTGCGGGTCGACGAGCTGTACGAGGCCACCGGATATCGGGCGCCGGACGGCTCCTACGACACCCTCGGCGGTCTGGTCATGTTCGTCCTCGGACGCATCCCGCAGGCCGGCGACTCGGTCGAGCTGCCACTGCGGACTCCGGTGATCGATCCCGACCCAGATGACGACGACGAGTCCGACGACGCCGACGGTGAGCTCAGCGACCAACGATGGCGTGCGACGGTGACCGAGATGGACGGCAGGCGGGTCGACGTCGTGTCGCTGCAGCCGATCTCCGACGATCCGGCCCCGGACTCGTTGGCGGCTCGTTTCCACTGGAACTCCGACGCGGCGGGTGAGCGATGAACGACATCGGCGCCGTGGTGCTGGCGGTGGTGTTGCTGGCCGGCAACGCCTTCTTCGTCGGCGCGGAATTCTCGCTCATCTCCGCGCGACGCGACCGACTCGAGGCGCTCGCCGAGGACGGCAAGGCCCGGGCCCGCACCGTGATCCGGGCGGGCGAGCACCTGTCCTTGATGCTGGCCGGAGCGCAGCTGGGCATCACGGTCTGCTCGATCCTGCTCGGACGTGTCGCCGAACCCGCGGTGGCGCATCTCATCGAGGGACCCCTGGACCTGGTGCACATTCCCGAGCAGGTGGTGCATCCGATCGCCTTCGCGATCGCCCTCGCACTGGTGGTGGTGTTGCACATCCTGCTCGGCGAGATGGTGCCGAAGA
>BTUT01000816.1:0-1139 GCA_045862935.1 Acidimicrobiia bacterium | reverse complement strand
GTCGCGGGCCGGTGGCGCAATCGCCACGCCTTCACCAAGCACAACGCCGAGCTGATCGCGGAGGCGGAGGAGACCGAACAGCGCGCACGACGTCGCAACCTCCGGATCTCCGATGATGATCTGTTCGAGTTCTACGCCGCACGGCTCCCCGCGAACATCGTCTCCACCCGCCATTTCGACTCCTGGTGGAAGAAGGCCGGTCGCACCGACCCGACCCTGCTGAATCTGCGACCCGAGGAGTTCCTCGACGACGACGCGCCGTCCGCCGCCGACTTCCCCGCCGCCTGGCAGCAGGGCGAGACCCGACTGGAACTGCGCTACCACTTCGAGCCGGGTACCCCCGACGACGGGGTGACCGTCGTGATCCCGCGACCGCTCCTCCAGCACGTCCGCGACAGCGGCTTCGACTGGTTGGTGCCGGGCATGCGCGCCGAGCTCGCGACGGCCCTGGTGAAATCGCTGCCCAAGGGGCTGCGCAAGTCGATGTCACCGGCCGCACGGTACGCCGACCTCGCTCTCAGCCGCCTCACCGCCCGCGCCGAACCGCTGCTGACCGGTCTCGCGCGCGAACTGTCGACGATCTCGGGCGTCACCCTCTCGCCGCGCGACTTCCGACCCGACAATCTGCCCGCGCACCTGCGCATGCACTTCGCCGTCATCGATGCGAAGGGCGCGATCATCGCCCGGGGCGATCGCCTCGCCGCGATCCGCGACGACCTCGACGGCGGCAGCGGACGGGCGCCGACGACGCCGGTTCACCGCACCTGGTCCGCCGACGGTGTCGGCACCCTCGCCGAGTCGGAGACCGCGACCGTCGCCGGGCAGCAGATCACCCGCTACCCGACGCTCCTCGCCGTGCCGGGTCAGGGCGTCCGCACCGCTGTGGCCGCCTCCACCGCCGAGCGCGACGCGGGAATCCGTGCCGCCGCAGCGGAACTGCTCCGCCGATCGGTGCAACCGCCGAGCCGTCGACTCGTCAACTCGCTCCCGCCTGCCTCGAAGCTCGCCCTCAGTCAGAACCCGTACCGCGACATCGACGCCCTGCTGGCCGACTGTACGGCGCGCGCCATCACCGACACGCTCGCCGCCGAGAAGCATCTGGCCGACCTGCGGACGCCCACCGATTTCGCCGAACTGTC
>BTUT01000815.1:0-1139 GCA_045862935.1 Acidimicrobiia bacterium | reverse complement strand
GTGCGGGCCTCGCTGGTGAGCCTATGCGACAGCCTCGGTGCGGTCGAGTGCTCGGGGCTGGAGAGCGGCGGTGAACGCGCCGAGGGAGGTTGCCCAGCTGATCGTGGAACTTCACACGTGTGGGCCTCGTGGGTGAGCCTATGCGACGGCCTGGGTGTGGTCGAGTGGTCGTGGTTGGAGGGCGGTGGCGAGGGCGGGGAGTTGTCGGTGGCCTTTGACTCGGCGGTATTGCTGTTCGGCGGCGAGCAGTCCGGCGGCGGCCCAGCGCAGTCGCATGTCGGCGGGTCGTTCCCGGTGGCCGCGGCGGTCGGCGTTCCAGTTCTTCACGTTCTTCGCGTGCGTGCGGACGATGTCGATGGAGGATTCGATCGGGTTCGTGGTCGCCAGGGTGCGGCCGAGGGTGCCGGTGATGCCGAGCCGGTTGATGGTGATGGTCTCCTCGAGGCCTTCGCGTAGCGAGGCGGCGGCGTCGGGGTTGAGCCGGTCGAGCTTGCGGGCGAGCTCGTGGAGGGCGGCGCGGGCTTCGGCGACGTCGGGTTCGGTCCATGCGGTGGTGAGCTTGCGGCGCACCCAGCCCTTCTCGGCGGCGGGGAGGTAGCCGACGATGTTCTCGCTCTTGTGACGCCTACACCGCTGGATCTGCACGGGTTGGCCGTCGAACACGTCACGGACGGCGGCGTGCAAGGCTTTGGCGCCATCGAGCACGAACAACAAGCCGGCGGAGGCGTCGAGGCCGCGTTCGACGGCCTTGGTGAGCAGGTCTCGGCAGACGGTCTTGTTCTCGGTGGTGCCTTGCATGATGCCGAGTGGGCACTTGGTGCCGTCGGTGTCGACGCCGAGGGCGCCGATCATGGTCTGGCCGGCGAACTCGAAGCCGTCGACGTACACCACCAGCCACCTGCGCCCGGACAGGTCACGGTTGCGGAGCTCGTCCAGCCGGGCGCGGGTCGCGGTCACGAACCGGGCCGACACCGTCGACTTCGCGGTCGAACGGGCGGCCACTTCGCCGATCTGCTCGAGGGCGGCGTGCTGGTAGTTCCGGGTCGACACCCCAGCGAGAGCGGCGGCGACCATGTGCTCAGACAGCAGATCGACCGCCTGCACCGCGTCCCACGTGTCCAAGCGGATCTCCCCGGACC
>BTUT01000814.1:0-1142 GCA_045862935.1 Acidimicrobiia bacterium | reverse complement strand
CGCGACCCCAGCCCCCGCCCGCCACGATCGCCTCGCCCACGCGCAGCGTGCCTCGCTCGACGAGCGCCGTGACCACCGGACCACGACCCGGATCGAGGTTCGACTCGAGCACGAACGCGCGCGCCGGCGCCTTGGGGTTCGCGGCGAGCTCCTCGACGTCGGCGACGAGCAGGATCGCGTCGAGCAGCTCCTCGACGCCGAGCCCGGCCGGTGCCGCGACCTCGTTGACGATCGTGTCGCCGCCCCACTCCTCGGGCACCAGCTCCTGCTCCACGAGCTGCTGGCGCACGCGATCCGTGTTCGCGTCCTCGCGGTCGACCTTGGTGATCGCGACCACGATCGGCACCTCGGCCGCCCGCGCGTGGCTGATCGCCTCGACCGTCTGCGGCATCACACCGTCATCCGCCGCGACCACGAGCACCGCGACATCCGTCGCCTGCGCGCCGCGGGCTCGCATCGCGGTGAAGGCCGCGTGGCCGGGGGTGTCGATGAAGGTGATGAGCCGCTCGTTCTTGACGACCTGGTAGGCGCCGATGTGCTGCGTGATGCCTCCGGCCTCACCCGCGACCACGTTGGCTTCACGGATGCGGTCGAGCAACGTGGTCTTGCCGTGGTCGACGTGGCCCATGACGGTGACGACCGGCGGGCGGGGCTCGAGGAGCGCGTCGTCGTCCTCGTCCTCGCCCAGCATCGCCTGCAGCTCGAGCTCGGCTTCCTGACCCGGCTCGACGAGGAGCACCTCGGCGCCGAGCGCCTCGGCGATGAGCTCCACCATCTCGTCGGCGAGCGACTGGGTGCCGGTGACCATCTCGCCGGCGTCGAAGAGCAGGCGCACGAGGTCGGCGGCGGTGCGATTGAGCTTCGGGGCGTACTCCTGGATCGTGATGCCGCGCGGCACCACGATCTCGCCTTCGGGCACCGGCGCGTCGGCGGGCGTGAACGAGGTCGGGGACGCGGGCCCGAGATCCTCGAAGTTGCGCTGGCGCCGCTTCTTGCGCCGCGGCCGCTGGCCCTGCGGACCGGGCCGGCCACGACCGCCGGGACCACCGCGGCCTCCGGGACCACCACCCCCGGGGCCACCTCCGGGACCGCCTCCCGGGCCGCCCGTGCGGGGCGGCGGGGGGCCGGGGCGGCGGGCCGGG
>BTUT01000813.1:0-1143 GCA_045862935.1 Acidimicrobiia bacterium | reverse complement strand
GCGATCTTCACGGTCAGCAACCCGGATGGTCAGTGTGACGTCGCGGCCCTCGTCGTGACAGACACCGATGGGGCAAAGGTCACGCTCGGCGCGGCCCTGGTCGACGGGCAGGCCACCTTCGTGGCGACGCTCGCGGCTGGAGGAGCCGACGGCGAGACGGCGCTCGTCGCAGCGGCCGTGGACAGCACGACAGACCCCGAGCTCGCGGCTCAGACCAACGAGGTGGCGTTCCCCGTGGACACCACGGCGCCGGTCATCGCCATCATCGAGCCCGTCGGCGATCTCACGACGGCGGCGGACCTCGACGGTGACCCGTCCAACGGGGTCCAGGTCACCGTCTCTGGCACGGTCAGCTCCGCGACCGCAGTGACCCTGACGGTGGACGGCGCCCCGCAGGGCGCGGCCACGGTCGACGGCGGGGCCTTCACGGGTGCGGTGACCCTGCCGGGCCTGGGCGAGCACGTGATCACGGCGACCGCGACCGACGGCTGCGGCCTCACGGGGGCAAGCGACGTCACGCTGACCCTGCTCCCGGTGCTGGTGCCGACCATCGAGGTGATCGCCTCCACGGCCAACGGCCCCCAGGGCGAGGGCGAGGGCACAATCACCCTCGGGGCGAGCGACGAGCCGGCCGCGTGGCTCGCGACGCAGGGCTACCAGATGGACTTCGTCATCCTGACCGAGGACGTCGCAGAGGGCACGCCGATCACCCTGCTCGTGGGCGGCGCGGAGGTCCAGGCGCCTACGGGCCCCGGCGGCGTCACGGTGTTCGCCGGGATCAACCTGACCAAGGGCACCCAGGCCGTTGGCGCGTCCGTGACGGTCGGTGGGCAGAGCGCCACGTCGGCCAAGATCGTGATCCTCGACATCCCCGCCTGTGATGTGACCATCGAGCCCGCGACGCCTGCGTGCCTCACGGAGGACGCCTCCGGCGATGCGGGCTTCCAGGCGGCCTTCACGGTGCGTAACCCGGACGGGCAGTGCGACGTGGCGGGCCTGGTCGTGACGCGCACCGACGGGACGACGGCGACCCTGACGGCCCCCCTGGTCGGCGGTCAAGCCGCTTTCGTGGCGACGCTTGCCCTCGGGGCCGCGGACGGCGAGACCGCCAAGGTCGCGGCCTCGGTGGACAGCACCCTCGAC
>BTUT01000812.1:0-1144 GCA_045862935.1 Acidimicrobiia bacterium | reverse complement strand
GGATCCTGCCGTGTCGCGTAGGCGGGGTCGCGGGACACTACGACACCAGGATCGGCAACGCCTTCGGTCGCAGCGACACGGTGACCGGCGATTCGCCGAGGTAGTCGCCGTCCGAATGCACCGGGACCGCACGATCGATGGAGAACTCGACGCGGGAACCGGTGATGATCTCGACGTCGTCGCGGTACTGGTGGGAGCCGCCGGCCTTTGCCTTGCTCATCAGCGCGGCGAGGCTCAGTCGCGGGGACCGTCCGTCGACGATGAAGACGTCGAGATGACCACTGTCGACGGAGGCGGTCGGCACCATCCGCAGGCCGTGCCCGTAATCGCCCGAGTTGGCGATCACCACGAAGTGCGCGGACATCACCCGGGACACGCCGTCGACCGTCAGCGCGATCCGCATCGGCTTCCACCTGGCGGCGGTCAGCACCGGTGCGACGCGGTAGGCCAGCGGGCCCATCCAGCGGATCTCGTTGATCAATTCAGTGGCCTCGGAGTCGAGTCCCGCGTACACGTTGCCGACGGCGAGCGCGGTGGCGCCGTCGGCGCGGGTCACATCGAGGACGTCGATCCGCCGCACGGTGCCCGCGGCGAGGACCGCGGCGATCTCGGTCGGGTCCGACGGCAGGCCCAGGTGACGCACGAGGTCGTTGCCGCGGCCGGCCGCCGCGATGCCCATCCGGGCGCCGGGAACGGTGAGCACACCGCGCGCGACGTCGCGGACGTGCCCGTCGCCGCCGACCGCCACGGTGAGTGCACCCCGCGCCGCCGAGCCAGTGGCGACATCGGTCGCATGCTCGGACGACTGCGACTCGATCACCGAGATGTCCGTGGCACCACGGCGTTCCAGTTCGGCGGCGACGGCAGGCCACTGCTGATGCGAGGCGCCGCCACCGGAGATGGGGTTCACCACCGCCGTGATCGGCGGCAGCGCGGGAGTGTCGGTCACGGCAGCAGGATCCCCGGGTTCAGGAGCCCCTTGGGGTCGAGTGCGTCCTTGACGGCGCGGAGGGCGGTGCGCTGCACGTCGCCGATCTCCTCCAGGTAGGTGCCGCGGTGGTCGGTGCCGACCGCATGGTGGTGCGTGATCGACGCGCCGGCCGCACGGATGGCGGCGTTCGCGGCGTTCTTGGCGGCGGCCCAC
>BTUT01000811.1:0-1144 GCA_045862935.1 Acidimicrobiia bacterium | reverse complement strand
TGCCGGACGTGTGGGCCGTGCTCGTGCCGGCTTTCCCCACAGCCGGGTAACCGGCAGCCGCGGTGGGGGGCGTGCAACATGCGGCGCAACCTCCGAGCCAGGTTGCGCCGCCGCACCCCGATCCCGACGACGTCGCCGTCGGGCCCGCGCACCACCGGCACGACCGTCGCATCGCAGGCGAGCCGGCGGGCGGTCTCGGCCGCGAGGCCGGGACCACCGTCGAGCTCGCAGCGGGTGCCCTCGCCCTCCGCGAGGACCGAGGCGTCGACGTTGACGACCACGAGGTGGCGATCCGCGACCGGCAGCGGCGTTGCGTCACCCGACGTCGCGGCCTGCTCGACGGCGTGAGCCGCGAACGCAGCCATCTCCACCAGCGCATCAGCCCGGCGCATCGCGCGCGTCTCGCCCGGGTCGAGCGGGCGAGTGCGGATGCTGCGCTCGGTGAGCGCATCGAGCACTCCGCGCACGAAGGCGCCGTCTTCGGGATCGAGGCGGGAGTGCTGGACCCACGCGCGGTCGTCGTCGTGGAACCAGGTCACCTCGCGCCGGCGGTGGAGCCCCTCCGCGCCGGCGTGACGTTGCGGGTCGAAGGCCCGCCGATATCCCGCGACGAGCCGCTCGATCTGCGCCGCGGTCGCATGGCGAGCCATGCTCACCAGCCCCGCCTCGCTCTCGGGGGTGACGATGCGGGTGATGGCCCGAACCTTCGAGTAGCTCAACCGGCCGGCTGCGAACTCCTCCCGGATCGCCGAGTACCGCAGCAGCGCCCGAGCGACCCGGATCCGCTCCCGGGCGGCCCGTTGATCCAGGCCGCACTGCCAGCCCAGCCAGTGGGCCAGGGACGAGCAACCCCACGTCCGCCAGCCCTCGCGCCGGTCGAACTCCGCCACCAGCAGCAGCCACCGGCACTCCGCCGCGGCCAGATGCCCCGCCAGGCGGGTGATCTCCGCCTCGAGGCGCTCCGTCGGCAGGCAAGCAGCCTCGTCTCGCGCGTCGAGCGGCGGGTCGAGCGGCGCGTCGAGCGGCGCGTCGAGCGACCCGGCGGGCGACGAGGGCACCGTGGACGACGTCTCGAGCTTCACCGGCATCGCCAGCACCTCCGGTTCTCGGCGGCCAGACTGGCCGTGCGATCGAACACGTGTTC
>BTUT01000810.1:0-1155 GCA_045862935.1 Acidimicrobiia bacterium | reverse complement strand
CCTGGGCGTCGCCGACGCGCTGCGCGAGGATCGCGGTGAGCAGCACCATCACGCCGAGGGACGCCACCGCCTTGGCCGCAGGGCGCGCGTGACGGAGCGGCCGAAACACGGCGGCGTACAAGAGGAGTCCGAGGAGCGCCTGGACGGCCATCGTGATCGCGACCGCAGGCCAGAAGCCGAGCGGGTCGCCGAGGTCGACGGTCTTCGGGAACGGCGGGAACGGGATCAGGAGTGACCCCTCGCGCAGGTACGCGTACGTGTACGCGCCGAACAGCGCCATGGCCCCGGTGGCGAAGTTGAGCACCCCCGAACCGCGATAGGTGACGACGAGCGCGAGCGCGAGCGCGGCGAACACCGCGCCGTTGCCGAGGCCGAGGAGGAGGAAGTTGACGTGGCTCGTCAATGGAGAGCCCCGCACTCGAGTGCATCCCGACCCACGCTGTTCCCCCCCGGGCGGGGCCGTGCCCGCCATTAGGGGAAAGAGTATCCTCAGATCGCGACCGAGGGGAGCGCACCATGCAGATGGACGACATGATCCTGGTGAGCATCGACGACCACGTGATCGAGCCGCCCGACCTCTTCGAGCGCCACTGGCCCGCGACCCGCCGCGACGAGGCGCCCCGGCTGGTCCGCAACGACGACGGGGTCGACGTGTGGGTCTTCCAGGGCAACGCGATGGGCAACGTCGGCCTCAACGCCGTCGCGTCGTGGCCGCACCACGAGTGGGGCTTCGACCCGGTCGGCCACGCGGAGATGCGCCCCGGCTGCTACGACATGGGCCTGCGGGTCCGCGACATGGACGCCAACGGCGTCCTCGCGTCGATGATGTTCCCCACGTTCGCGGGCTTCAACGGCGTGCGCTTCGCCGAGCCGGGGGTGCCCGACAAGGACCTCGCCACCATGGCGATCGCCGCGTACAACGACTGGCAGATCGACGAGCTCGCCGGTGAGCACCCAGGTCGGTTCATCCCCCTGGCGATTGGCCCGGTGTACGACTCCGCCGGGCTCGCCACCGAGATCCGACGGGTCGCCGCGAAGGGCTGCACCGCGATCAGCCTGCCCGAGACGCCCTACGGCGTCGGGCTGCCGGCGTTCAGCGACACCGGCTACTGGGACCCGGTGTTCCGGGCGTGCTGCGACGAGGACGTTGTGCTC
>BTUT01000809.1:0-1161 GCA_045862935.1 Acidimicrobiia bacterium | reverse complement strand
GGACCGACAACCGGTTCTTCCGCCGGGCCGGTGCGGTCGGCTACGGCTACGGCCTGTTCTCCCAGCGGCTCGGCTTCGAGGACTACGCGACGATGTTCCACGGCAACGACGAGCGGGTCGACGTGGAGTCGCTCGCGCTCTCCGAGCAGCTCTGGCGGGCGGTCGCCGAGGACCTGCTGACCTGACCGACCCGGCACCGCCGGACCCGCGCGACCTCGCCGGACCGGTTCCCCAGGCGGGCCGTCGCCGGTCGGCGTGTCGCGACTACCGGTCGCCGCGGTGGTCGCGCAGGTACTGCTCGAGCTCGTCGGCGATCTGGTCGCCCGTGGGGAGGTCGTCGCCCCATGGAGTCGCGTGGGGCGTGGAGTCGGCGTCGACGTCGTCGATCTCGCCGACCTCGTCGTAGCGCGCCTCGAGCCGCTCGACGTAGCTGCGGATGTCGTCGTCGTCCGCGGCCACCCGGTCGACCTGCTCGCGCCAGCGCCGCACCGTGCGCTCGACCCGGCTGAGATCGAGGTGGACGCCGGCGAGCCGGCCGAAGCGGTCGAGGATCGCGGCGCTCGCCGGCGGGTTGGGCGGTGACGCGATGTAGTGCGGCACCGGCGCCCACAACGAGATCGAGGGGATGTCCTCGATGCGGCAGGTGTCGTGCAGCACGCCGACGATCCCGGTGGGGCCCTCGTACCGTGACGGTTCGAGCGCCAGCCGCTGGATCAGCTCGGGATCCGTCGCCGTTCCGGTGACCCTCACGTCGCGGCTGTGAGGGATGTCGGCGAGCAGCGCGCCGAAGGTCACGACCATCTCGCAGCCCGTGGTGGCGTAGACGTCGAGCACCGCCCGGCAGAACGACCGCCACCGGTACGACGGCTCGATGCCCCGGAGCACGACGAGGTCGCGCTCGGGGTAGCGCGCGATCCAGAACGACGACTCGGGCCACACGATGGACCGGGTGATCCCGTCCACGAGCTCCACCTGGGGTCGGCGCGCCTGGAAGTCGGTGTGGACCTCGGGGTCGACGTGGGCGATGCGCGTGGCGTCGCCGTGCTGGGTGAGGTAGCGCGCCGCGAACGTGGCCGCATCGGCCGCGTCGTTCCAACCCTCGATCGCCGCGATGAGCAGCGGGCGCCGCATGGGGTCGGGGGTGGCCTCCCAGATCAGTCC
>BTUT01000808.1:0-1167 GCA_045862935.1 Acidimicrobiia bacterium | reverse complement strand
CGGGCGTCGTGCGCTCGACCATCACGATGGCGTCCGCGCCGCCGGGGATCGGCGCGCCGGTCATGATCCGGATCGCCTCGCCCGGACCGACCGGGGTCGAGGGGGCGCGTCCTGCCGGGAGCTCACCCACCACGCGCAGGCGTACGGGCGCATCGGCCGTGGCCCCGACCGTGTCGGCCGCCCGGACGGCGTAGCCGTCCATCGCGGTGTTGGCGAACGGCGGCACCGGCTCGTCGGTCACGACATCGGCCGCGAGCACCAGGCCGGTGGCCTCGCCGATCGGGCAGGCCTCGACCGCGAGGCGCGGCACCGCCCCCAGGATCGCGTCGCGGGTCTCGTCGAGCGGGACGAGCGCCACGGGGTGCCTACACCAGCCCTCGGGCACGGACGAGCCCCACGAGCATCTGCTCGACCTCCTCGCGGAGGTCGTCGCGCGCGAGGCCCAGCTCGAGGTTGGCGCGCAGGAAGTCGGCCTTGCGGCCGACGTCGTAGCGACCCTCCGAGAACACCACGCCGTGCACGGGCTCGCGCTCGAGCAGGATCCCGATCGCGTCGGTGAGCTGGATCTCGCCCCCGACCCCGGGCGCGGTCTCACGCAGGGCGTCGAAGATGCCGGGCGTGAACACGTAGCGGCCGATCACGGCGAGGTTCGACGGCGCGTCCTCGGGCCTCGGCTTCTCGACCACGCCGCGCGCGCGCACCAGGCCGTCCTCGACCGGATCCCCCGCGAGGCTGCCGTACGCGCTGATCTCGGCGAGCGGCACCTCGAGCAGGGCGAGCACCGAGCCGCCGCGCTCCTCGTGCACGGCCAGCATGCGCCGCAACAGCGCCGCGTCGTCGACCATGATGTCGTCGCCGAGCATCACCACGAACGGCTCCCGGCCGACGTGGGGCTCGGCCACCGACACGGCGTGCCCCAGACCGAGCGCCTCGTGCTGGCGGATGGAGTGGACGGCCGCGAGCGAGTCGAGCGCGGTGATCTCGCGCAGTGCGTCGGTCTTCCCACCGCGCTCCAGCACGGCCTCGAGCTCCACGTTGCGGTCGAAGTGGTCCTCGATCGCCCGCTTGCCGCGACCCGTGACCACGAGGACGTCGGTGATCCCCGCGAGCACGGCCTCCTCGACGACGTACTGGATCGCGGGCTTGTCGACGAGGGGCAGCATCTCC
>BTUT01000807.1:0-1167 GCA_045862935.1 Acidimicrobiia bacterium | reverse complement strand
CGGAACGGCTGCTACGAACCGCCCATGGCGATGCGCGTGGTGCAGTGGACGACCGGGAACGTGGGCCGGCGATCGAGCTGCCGTGCGGACTCGGCCGCCCGATGGACGATCCGGAGCTGCCGGGGAGGGCCGCGCGCGGCACAGCCGTCTTCGGCGAGGCGGTGGCCCTCATCGCCGGCGCCTGGCAGGTCGAGGAGGGCCACGTGATCCAAGGTCGACGGCCTCCCGACCGTGCGCGCCGGGCTCGAGTACCTGCCACCCCCCGACTTCGAGGCGAGGACGTTCCCCGACTTCATGGTGCTCGGCATGGTCATGACCGCGATGCCCGCGGTGAACGCGATCCCGCTGGTGGTCGCGGCCCCGGCCGGGATCGTGACCTACAACGACCTGCCGCTCCCACGGTCCCGTGGGTGGGTCGCCCGCTGACGCCGACTCGCACCGACCGCGGTCGGTGCGGCTACCAGCCGTTGGCCCGGGCGACCTCGCCGAGCCAGCGGGCCGACGGCTTCACCGTGCGGGCGAACGTGGCCCGGTCGATGGCCACGAGGCCGAAGGTGGGGTGGAAGCCCGACACCCACTCGAAGTTGTCGAGGAAGGTCCAGTGCAGGTAGCCGCGGACGTCGATGCCGTCGGCGATGCACCCGGCCAGACCTTCGAGCGCTCCCTTCGTGTACGCGATGCGGGCGGCGTCGTCATCGGTGGCCAGACCGTTCTCGGTGACCAGCACCGGCACCCCCGACCGCTCGGCGGCGAGGCGGACGGTGTGGCCGAGCGCCGGAGGATAGATCTCCCAGCCCACCTGGCTCTTCGGCGCCCCGTCGACGACGGGCAGCTTGCCCTCGGGCCCGTAGAAGACCCGCGAGTAGGTCTGGACGCCCACGAAGTCGTCGTCGCGCGACACATCGAGCCAGTCGAGCTGCGCACCGGGAAGTACTCGGGCCAGGTACTCCTCGCCGCCGGGCGCGGCCTGGAGGTCGACGAGCGCGAGAGTCCAGCCGACGTTGGTCTCCGGCCGGATCTGCTTGACGGCGTCACGGGCGGCGACGTGCGCGGCGCGCATGGGCGCGAAGTGCACCGACGGCCACGACCGCGGCGTGAGCGGGGCGTCGGTCACGGTCTCCTCGGGACGCAGCAGCCCGACCGTCTCGGTGCCGGCGAGGGGGGCCA
>BTUT01000806.1:0-1168 GCA_045862935.1 Acidimicrobiia bacterium | reverse complement strand
CGACCGCGGTGTATCCGGTGAAGGCCATGGAGGCGCTCGAGGAGCGCGGGCTCGTCGGCACGCGGCTCCTCATGGACGACGGCGACGCCGCGTACGCCGAGCTCGCGTACTTCCCCCGGCAGCGGGTCTTCTTCGACGACCGCTACGACATGTTCCCCGTCGCCGTGATCGACGACTTCCTCGTGCTGGCCGGGGGAGGGTCCCGCTGGTCGCGGGTGCTCGCCACCCACGACGTGGAGACCGTGATCTGGCCGCGCCGAGCGCCGCTCGTGGGTCTGCTCGAGCAGTCCGGTGCCTGGACCCGCTTCCACCGGGACCGGAGCTGGGTCGCCTTCGTGCGCAACGACCTGGCCCGCTGAGCCCGCGGGCCCAACCGGGGCGGCGGCTCCCGGTCGATGGGCGCGGCGCTCGCCTCGCTGCCCGGTCGATCGAGCTCCCGGGTGGGGCCGAGCACCGCACGGTCACACGGGTGTGCGAACATGTGTTCGTGACGCAGACGGTCGGGCGCCCCCTGGTGCAGCGGGGAGAAGGGCGGGGAGAAGCGTGCATCCTGCACGCGGACCTCGATGCGTTCTACGCGTCGGTGGAGCAGCGCGACGACCCGGCGCTGCGCGGCCGGCCCGTGATCGTCGGCCGGGGAGTGGTGCTCGCGGCGAGCTACGAGGCCCGCGCGATGGGTGTGCGCACCGCGATGGGCGGTGGCCAGGCGCGGCGGCTGTGCCCGGAGGCGGTGGTGGTCGGGCCCCGCATGCGCGCGTACGCCGATGCGAGCCGCGCGGTCTTCGAGGTCTTCCGACGGACGACGCCGGTCGTCGAGGGCATCTCGATCGACGAGGCGTTCCTCGACGTCCGCGGCCTGCGCCGCCTCGCCGGTGACCCGGTGCAGATCGCGGCCCGGCTGCGCGCCGAGGTCCGTGATGCCGTGGACCTCCCGATCACGGTGGGGGTGGCCCGCACGAAGTTCCTCGCCAAGGTCGCGAGCCGGGTGGCCAAGCCCGACGGCCTGCTCCTCGTCCCGCCCGCGGGCGAGATCGCCTTCCTGCACCCCTTGCCCGTGGAGCACCTGTGGGGCGTGGGCACAGCCTCCGCGGCGCGCCTCCGAGCTCGGGGCATCCTGACCGTCGCGGACGTCGCGGCTGTGCCGGAAGCCGCGCTGGCAAGCCTCCTC
>BTUT01000805.1:0-1169 GCA_045862935.1 Acidimicrobiia bacterium | reverse complement strand
CCCGGGACGATCACCGCCGATCTCGCGCGCGCGGTCGCTCCGGGCCCGGTGCTCGGCATCGACGTGTCGCCCGAGGTCGTCGACGCGGCGCGCGGTGACTTCGGAGCGGTGGCCGGCGTCGACCTCGCGTTCGCGGTCGGTGACGTGTACCACCTCGACGCGCTCGACGCGACCTACGACGTGGTCTTCGCGCACCAGGTGCTCCAACACCTCGGCGACCCGGTCGGTGCCCTCCGTGAGCTGCGTCGCGTGCTGAAGCCGGGCGGCACGCTCGCGGTGCGCGACAGCGACTACGGCGCGTTCGCGTGGTCCCCGGCCGACCCCCGGCTCGACCGGTGGATGGCGCTGTACCACCAGGTCACCGCGCGGAACCGCGCGGACGCGGACGCCGGCCGCCACCTCGCGGGTTGGGTGCGCCGCGCGGGCTTCGCGGGCATCGAGGTGTCGTCGTCGACCTGGACCTTCCACGACCCCGAGGACCGCGCGTGGTGGGGCGGGTTGTGGGCCGAGCGCGTGCGGTCCAGCGCGTTCGCGACGCAGGCCGTCGAGTACGAGCTGAGCAGCGCCGCCGAGCTCGACGACCTCGCCGACGCGTTCCGCGCGTGGGCGGCCGACGAGGACGGGGTGTTCTTCGTGGTCCACGGCGAGGTGCTCGCCCGCCGCTGAACGAGCTACTTCGGGGCGAACCGGGTCCCGGCGTCGAGGCGGATCGTGCTGCCGTTGAGCATCGGGTTCTCGACAATCGCGACCGCGAGGCGCGCGTACTCGTCGGGCCGGCCCATCCGCCTCGGGAACGCGGCGTCCTTCGTGAGCTGCGAGGCGAGCTCGTCGGTGACGCCCTTGGCGAGCCCGGTGAGGAACAGGCTCGGCGCGATCGCCATGACCCGGATGCCGAGGCTCCCGAGATCCCGGGCCATCGTGAGCGACATCCCCGCGATGCCGGCCTTCGCCGCCGTGTACGCGACCTGGCCGATCTGGCCCTCGAAGGCGGCGATCGACGCCGTGTTGATGATCACGCCCCGCTCGCCGTCCTCCGGCTCGTTCTGCGACATGTGGTGCGCGAGCCAGCGGCTCACGTCGAACGTGCCGACGAGGTTGAGCTCGATGACCCGCCTGAAGTCGTCGAGGGGGTGCGGCCCCTCACGGGTGAGGGTGCGCTTCCCGATGCC
>BTUT01000804.1:0-1170 GCA_045862935.1 Acidimicrobiia bacterium | reverse complement strand
CCCCGCGCGCGCCCCGCCCGGCCCCCCCCCCCCCACGGCCTGTGCCTCTGGCACGTGGAGTACTGAGACCCGGCCGCGCGGGCGCCCGCGACCGAGGCCGTGCCGTTGATGCGTCCCAGGAGCACGTATGCGCGGCGGGGGGACGCATCTCGGGAGCGCCCGATTGCGGGGGTTCGGGGGGCGCGGGTAGCATGTTCAGCCTGCCCGGAGCCGGCCAGTGGCCCGGCGGCCTCGCTCCCGAGCGGCCCGCTCCTGCGCACCGAGCAGGCGCGGTCCCGAGCACCGGACCACCCGAGAAACCCGAGAACCTGGATCTCCGATGCGCACGTACTCGCCCACGCCCGCCGACGTCACCCGGACCTGGCACGTCATCGACGCCGAGGGCCAGGTGCTCGGCCGGCTCGCCACCGAGGCGGCGACGCTCCTGCGGGGCAAGCACAAGCCCATCTGGGCTCCGCACTTCGACGTCGGCGACCACGTGGTGGTGATCAACGCGTCCGCGCTCGCGATCAGCCCGCGCAAGCTCGCCGACAAGACCTACTACCGCCACTCGGGCTACCCGGGCGGCATCAAGTCGGAGAGCATGGAGCACCTGCTCGCCCGCGACCCGGAGCGGGTCGTGCGCCTCGCCGTGCGCGGCATGCTCCCCAAGGGACCCCTCGGTCGCCGGCAGCTGAAGCGCTTGCGCGTCTACGGCGGTCCCGACCACCCCCACATCGCCCAGCAGCCCCGAGCCCGGGAGCTGTCGTCGAGTCGCACGCGCTGACCGCGCCCACCGGCGACGACCGACGCATCCGAACGAGAGGAGCCCGCGTGCCCAAGCCGCTCATCCAGACCACGGGACGGCGCAAGGAGGCCGTCGCGCGCGTCCGGCTGCGCCCGGGCACCGGCCAGGTCGTGATCAACGGCCGTCCGATCGAGCACTACTTCACGATCGCCACCCACCGCCAAGCGGCCACCGAGGCGCTGCGCATCACGCAGACGGCCGACGTGTACGACGTCGACGCCACGATCGGCGGCGGCGGGGTGAGCGGTCAAGCGGGGGCCCTGCGGCTCGGCATCGCGCGGGCGCTGGTGTCGCTCGACGACGAGCTCCGGCCGCAGCTGAAGAAGGCCGGCCTCCTCACGCGCGACGCCCGCGAGAAGGAGCGGCGCAAGTACGGCCTCAAG
>BTUT01000803.1:0-1171 GCA_045862935.1 Acidimicrobiia bacterium | reverse complement strand
CGTTGCGCAGCGTCGAGGTCGCGGTCCGCTACGAGATGCGCCGCCAGGCCGCGGTGCTGGCCTCCGGCGGCTCGATTGTGCAGGAGACCAGGCATTTCCACGAGGCCGACGGCTCCACCTCGCCCGGCCGCCGCAAGGAGACCGCCGAGGACTACCGCTACTTCCCGGAGCCCGACCTGCCGCCGGTCATCGCCACCCCCGAGTGGGTCGACTCGCTGCGTGCCACGCTGCCGGAGCTGCCGTGGGTGCGCCGCGCGCGCATCCAGGAGCAGTGGGGCGTGTCCGACGAGGTGATGCGCGACCTGGTGAACGTCGGCGCCGTCGACCTCATCATCGAGACCGCAGAGGCCGGCGCGTCCGCCGACGCCGCCCGCAGCTGGTGGGTGTCGTTCCTCGCGCAGCAGGCCAACACGCGCGACGTGGAGCTCGCCGAACTGGCGATCACGCCCAAGCAGGTCGCCGAGGTGATCGGCATGGTCGACGAGGGCAAGCTGACCAACAAGCTCGCTCAGCAGGTGGTCGTCGGTGTGCTCGACGGCGAGGGCGAACCGGCCCAGGTGGTCGCCGATCGCGGTTTGGAAGTGGTGCGCGACGATTCGGCGCTGCAGAAGGCCGTCGACGACGCTCTCGCCGCGAACCCCGACATCGCCGACAAGATCCGCGGCGGCAAGGTCCAGGCCGCGGGCAAGATCGTCGGTGACGTCATGAAGGCCACCCGCGGCCAGGCCGACCCGGCCCGCGTCAAGGAACTGGTGCTGGCCGCCTGCCAGTAAGCCGTACAGACTGAGAATCCGCCCGACCCCGCGAGGGTCGGGCGGATTCGTCGTCGGTGCGGCGCTGCGCTCGGCGCGATCCCTACCGCAGGTCGTCGCCGGGCTTGGCCATGAACGTCGCGACGCGGTCGTCGAAGCTCTTGGTGGTGGTTCCGGGCGTCGTCTTATTGACGGTGGCGATCTGCATGGCCACACCGCCGAGCGTCGTCATGCGGCCGACGGCGCCGTAAGTCTTGTCGGTCGGCTGGGGGCTCGGCTCACCGATCGAGGCGCTGCCCGCCGACGGCCGGATGAAGGTGTCGATCCGCTTCGCCTTCGCGAGGGACACGGAGATCGAGCCGTCGCCGACCGCGCAGCCGGTGACACCGGGGCGGTCGGCCCACGTCCACAGCGTCTGC
>BTUT01000802.1:0-1171 GCA_045862935.1 Acidimicrobiia bacterium | reverse complement strand
CGGGCGCTCGCCGCCGGCACGGCCTTATAAGTCCAAGTATAACTGTGGTGGTTCGACGCCTGCAGGTGGGGGTCGAGCGGCCGGAGTTCTCGGTCGTCTGTGCTCAATGGGAGCGACGGTGCTGTTGAGGTGCGAGTGCATGGGTGAGGTGGGGGAGCGGTCGCGTCGACCTGGTGGACATGCAACGTTTACCGACGCGCCGACTGTCGGACGCCGATCGGCGGTGTGATCCCGCGTACGTTGGCGACAACGGGCCGCGGGGAAGCGGTTCGTTCGGGAGGTTCGATTCGTGAACGACGCAGGAGTCGCGAGAGAGCCGGCCCCGGCTCTCGCCGAGGTCCGCTGACCGCCTCACGGCGGGCAGGGGAGGCACGAGCCGACCGGCTGCTCAAGACAACATGGTTCCGTGCGGGGCCCGCATGGACGCCTAGGAGTCCGACGTGACCGCACGCACCCCCGCTGTTCGCACCTATGTCCTCGACACCTCTGTTCTGCTGTCCGACCCGTGGGCGGTGACCCGCTTCGCCGAGCACCACGTGGTGCTCCCACTGGTCGTCATCTCAGAGCTCGAGGGCAAACGGCACCACAGCGAGCTCGGCTGGTTCGCCCGCCAAGCGCTACGCCTGCTCGACGATCTGCGCGTGAAGCACGAGCGCCTCGACATCGCCATTCCGATCGGCGACGACGGCGGCACCGTGCAGGTGGAGCTCAACCACACCGACCCCGCCGTGCTGCCCGCCGGCTTCCGCAACGAGACCAACGACTCCCGCATCCTCGCATGCGCATTGAACCTGCGCGCCGAGGGCAAGGACGTCACCCTGGTCTCGAAGGACACGCCGCTGCGCGTCAAGGCGGGCGCCGTCGGCCAGGCCGCCGACGAGTACCACGCGCCGGACGTCATCGTCTCCGGGTGGACCGGCATGGACGAGGTCGACGTCGCCGACACCGCGATCGATGCGCTCTTCGCCGACGGCCTCATCGATCTCGACGAGGCCCGCGACCTGCCCTGCCACACCGGGCTCCGACTCCTCGGCAACGGGCAGAGCGCACTCGGCCGCGTCACCGACACCAAGCAGGTGCAGCTGGTCCGCGGCGACCGCGAGGCGTTCGGCCTGCGTGGCCGGTCGGCCGAGCAGCGCGTCGCCCTCGACCTGCTGCTCGACGAGTCGGT
>BTUT01000801.1:0-1172 GCA_045862935.1 Acidimicrobiia bacterium | reverse complement strand
GAACTTCCTCGTGCCGGTCGACGCCGACATCCAGAGCGAGGCCTCGGCGAGGAGGCGGACGACGACGTCGCGGAAGGCTTCCGCGTGCTGACCCACATCCTGCAGAGCGCGCTGTACTCGCACCAGGAGTTCGATCCCGACCGGCCCGTGTTCCACCGCATCGTCTCACCCACCCGCAGCTTCACCGGGGACAACGCCGACGCCGTGTACTTCGAGACCCCCGTGGCTCCCGGCCGCGAGTACCTCGTGCGAGGCAACCTGGCCGGCGCGGTCTACACGTCGTTCACGATGGAGGCCGGCGCGGGCGACGGCGCCTACCCCACGCACCTGAGCGGCGTGCTGAACGACCAACAGATCGACGCCGACGCCGACGGCAGCTACGAGATCCGCCTCGGGGGCGAGCCCGCGGAGCGGAACTGGCTCGACATCGGACCCACGGGTGGCCGCATCACGACCCGCCACTACTTCAACTGGCCGGTCTCGGCAGCCGCGTCGCAGACCCTCCACATCCCGCTCAGCATCGAGGTCATCGACCCGCCACCGCCGCCGCCCCGCTGGGACGACGAGCGCGTCGCCGCCGCACTGCACCGCGTCACCGCTCACGTGCGCGGCAAGACCGTCGACCAGCCACCTCGCGACCCGACCGTCCCGCCCGCGGCCTTCGTGTCGATCGTGCCGAACCAGTTCCCGAAGCCGGTGACGCCCGGTGACATGGCCCTCGCCGCCGCAGACGCCGCGTACTCGATGGCCCCGTACCTCCTCGGTCCCGACGAGGCGCTGGTGATCACGGGGCGCTGGCCACGGTGCCGGTTCGCGAACGTCTGCCTCTGGACCCGCTGGACCCAAATGTACGACTACGTGAACCGCCAGGTGAGCCGCAACATGGCCAACACCACCCTCGAGCCCGACGGCAGCTTCCGGCTCGTCCTCGCCCACGAGGACCCGGGCCTGCCCAACTGGATCGACACCGAGGGCCGGCCCCTCGGCAGCGTGTTCTTCCGCTTCTTCCTCCCCGAGGAGGAGGTCGAGACCCCCGTCGGCGAGGTCGTGAAGCTCGCCGACCTCCGCCGGTGACGCCACCCCCCGACCCGCTCGTCGACCCCCGCGCCCAGTTCGACCTCTCCGGGCGCGTCGCGATCGTCACCGGCGGTGGACGCGGCCTCGGCCGGGCG
>BTUT01000800.1:0-1176 GCA_045862935.1 Acidimicrobiia bacterium | reverse complement strand
CCTCAAGACGACCACCAACACTTACGCGGCGGCGAACACGACGAACTGGGTCGTCGATCGTCTCGCGACGAGCATCGTGGCGAGCAGCAAGCCCGGCGCGGCGACGGTGACGCGCAAGTCGAGCTTCAGCTACAAGGGGATCGCGGGAGGGAGCTGCACGGGCGGGGCGATCGGACAGCTCTGCTCCGAGACGATCGAGCCGGATCGTGCGAGCGAGAGCGGGAGCGCGTACAGCCTGTGGCAGCAGACGAGCTACGGGTACGACACGCGCGGCAACCGGACGAGTGCGGCGGTCACGTTCAAGGAGCGCGACGGGACGCAGGTGACGCGCACGACGACGACGGCCTACGACAGTCGCGGGCGGTTCCCGACCTCGACGACCTACCCGAGTTCGGCATCGCTCAACCCGGTGGTGCTCAGCGAGACGCGGGTGTTCGACGCTCGCTTCGGGATCGCGATACAGGTCACCGATGCTAACGGCGTGTACGCGACGAAGCTCCTGGACGGCTTCGGCCGGGTCTTCGGCGAGCGGACGTACAACGCCTCGGGACAGAAGGTCGGCGAGACGTACGCGCCGGTCGAGACCGCCGGCCTCTCGGGCAACGAGAAGTACCGGCAGCGGCAGAAGGCGTCGGGGGGAGGCGAGGTCGAGGTCTACCACGACGAGCTCCAGCGCGAGGTGAGGCGCAGGAGCAAGGCGTTCATCGACGGGACCTACGCCACGACCATGCTCGCCTACGACGCGGCGGGCCGCAAGGTTACCGCGACCAAGCCCGCGGGCGGTGGCTCGGTCACTACGGCGTGGACCTACGACACGTTGAACCGTCTCGCCTCGGAGACGATGACCGGGACCGGCTTGTCGCTCACCTCGAGCTACGCCTACGGCGTGACCGGGTCGCTGGTGGTCGACGGCGCGACGGTGGGCCCGCTGAAGTCGGTGTCGATCACGCAGTCGGGGACCGGCATCACCGCCCGGACCAGCGTCAAGACCACCAACAGCCAAGGCCAGAGCGTGCGGGTGACCGACGGGCTCGGGAATCACACGAGCTTCGTCTACGACGCGATCGGGAACCTGCTGAAGGCGATCGGGCCGACGGGAATCACGGAAACCATGACCTACGACCTGCGCGGTCGCAAGGTCACGCTCGCGAACCCGGACAGCGGCAGCTGGAGCTA
>BTUT01000799.1:0-1182 GCA_045862935.1 Acidimicrobiia bacterium | reverse complement strand
CGACCGGCGAGCCCTTCTTCCAGAAGCGGGTCCCGAAGGGTGCGCCGGTCTGGCTCGACACCGTGCGGGTCACGTTCCCGTCCGGTCGCCACGCCGACGAGCTGTGTCCCACCGATGTCGCCCATCTCGTCTGGGCGGTGAACCTCGGATGCCTCGATCTCAACCCGTGGGCGGTGCGCCGGGAGGACGTCGACCATCCCGACGAGCTGCGCTTCGACCTCGATCCCCAACCAGGGGTCGGGTACGGCACCGTCCTCGAGGTCGCGGCGGCGGTGCGGGAGGTGCTCGACGAGCACGGGCTCGTGGGGTATCCGAAGACTTCGGGATCGCGCGGTGTCCACGTGAACGTGCGCATCGAGGCGCACTGGGACTTCCTCGAGGTTCGCCGGGCTGCGCTCGCACTGTCCCGGGCCGTGGAGCGCCGCCTCCCCGCACTCGCGACCACGAAGTGGTGGAAGGAGGAGCGCGGCGACCGCGTGTTCCTCGACTACAACCAGAACGCTCGCGATCGTACGGTGGCGTCCGCCTACTCCGTGCGGGCAAACCCCGAGGGGCGCGTGTCGTGCCCCCTCACCTGGGCCGAGCTCGCCGACGCCGACCCCGGCGATCTCACCATCGCCACCGTGCCCGCCCGGTACGCAGCGGTCGGTGACCCGTCGGCGGCGATCGACGAGACCCAGTTCTCGTTGGAGTCACTGCTCGAGCTCGCGGCGCGCGACGAGGCCGACGGCCTGGGCGACGAGCCCTGGCCACCCCACTTCCCGAAGCAGCGAGGCGAACCCCGCCGCGTCCAGCCCAGCAAGGCACGCGCGCGGACGGAGCCAAGCGACGGAAGCAGCTGAGCGAGTGCCCGCGAGCCGGGTACCCGGTGAGCAGCGAGCGAAGCCGTCAAGTGGGGAAGAGGTCGTGGAGCTCGGCGGGGACGGGGACGTCGAGCTGGCCGTAGTTGCAGGAGGAGGGGTCGCGGTCGGGACGCCAGCGGACGAAGCGGGCGGTGTGGCGGAAGCGGCCGCCCTCAACGTCCGGCGAGCCCGGGATCCGCTGCACGTGCTCGAACGCGACCTCCGCCACGAGCTCGGGGCGCACCGGATCCCACGAGAGGTCCTTGCCCGCACTCCAACGCGAGATGCCGCCCGGCATCCGCCCACCGTCGGTCACCTCGCGCGCCGGCGACGCCCACTC
>BTUT01000798.1:0-1183 GCA_045862935.1 Acidimicrobiia bacterium | reverse complement strand
CTCGAAGATCGCCGTGCCCGTGGTCTCGCACGTGGTTCGCGAGAAGGCGAGCCCGGCGCTGCCGAGGCCGGCACAGAACTCGGCGACCGCCGTCCCGTCCGGCCCGATGGCGCTGACCTCGACGGTGGTCGAGGGCGGCATGGTGAGGTCGAGCGCCAGGACCTGGTCGGCCTCCGTCACGGTTGCCTCGACCGTCCGCGTGAGGCCCGAGTCGTAGTCCTGCGCCATCAGGGTCATCGGCCCCACCGGCACGTCGTAGAGCCGATAGCGGCCCGTCGCGTCCTTGTAGGTGGTGTAGGTCGTGCCCGCCGACGTCACCGCGAACAGGTTCGGGTTCGGCACGGGTGCGCCACCGTCGAAGCTGACGACGCCTGTCACCACCGAGATCGGGAAGGTGACGTCCACCACCTTCGTCGAGTTCGTGGCGTCGGCCGCGAGCGGCACGACGAGCATGTTGTCGTAGCGCGATGGCGAGCGCACCTGCAGGCGCGCGCCCGCCGTCACGGCGACCAGCGGGAACTCGAAGACGCCGGCGGCGTTCGTGCTGCGCGAGGCGGTGGTGAAGTGCGTCTGGCCCTCGCTGCAGGACTCGGGCCGCACGGCGCACGGCACCTGCACGTACACCGGCGCGTAGCTGATGGGCGTCACGAGATCGCTTGCGGTCACCGTGCCCGTGAGCCGCACCACGTGGCCGTCGACGACGAAGTCCACGACGGCGGAACGGCTCTCGTCGAGCACGCGGTCGGTAACGACGATCTGGCCCGACACGACGCCGTTCATCGTGAGCGTGACGCGGAAGCGGGTGCGCGCCATCACGACGTCGCTGAAGGCGTAACGTCCGTCGGCATCGGTGAGTTGCGGGCTGGCGATCGGCGAGTAGGCCTCGGTCGCCAGCGAGACGGCGGCGCCGGCGACCGGGACGCCGTCGGCCGCGGCCGTCACGCGCCCGCGCACCGTGCCGATCACCAGCGGCAGCGTGAAGTCGCGGGTCACGGCCTCCCCGCCGGCGGAGAAGGTCACGGTCTGCTCGGCCGACCGGATCTCGCCGTCCCGCTCCCAGGTGGCCACCAGCCGCAGCCCGCCCTCGGGCTGCCGCAGGTTCGCGAAGCTGTAGCTGCCCGTGCTGGAGGACGTCGTCGCCACCGTGCTGCCGTCGGCGACGGCCGTCGCGCGGACCGTCACG
>BTUT01000797.1:374-1183 GCA_045862935.1 Acidimicrobiia bacterium | reverse complement strand
GCCTCCGGCCACCCGATCGCGCGCCGGTGGCGCACCGCGGCCTGGTCGCCGCTCGAGGCCCGCACACTGAGGCGCACGCGATTCAACGTGTAGCACCCCGTCTCCACGCCGCTCCAGATCGACGAGCCGATCAGCCCGACCGCCGCGAGCGCAAGCCACATGATCTGCTCGGTGGTGCTCATGTGGCAGCCGGCGCGCCCGCCGCCTCATCGAGGGTGACCAGGACGCGCTCGACGCTCCTGCCCGACATGGACTCAACGCGGAGCGAGAGGCGTCCGATGCGCACCTCATCGCCAACCCCGGGGAGCCGCCCAAGCCCGACCAGCACAAGCCCCGCGACGGTGCTCGCGCGCCGGTCGATGAACGCCGCACCGGCACCCGCCCCAAAGAGCTCCGCCCAGTCATGGACCGGCAATCGCCCCGAGACGCTCCAGCGGTTCTTCCCGATCCTCTCAACCCGGTCGTGCTCGCGCGCACCCCCGTCCACCGGCGCGAATCCCAGAGCCCGAATGACGTCGTCAAGCACCACGATGCCCGTCACGGCGCCCATCTCATCCACGCACACCGCGGTGTCCGTCTCGTGCTCTCTGAAAAACTCCAGGAGACGGTCCATCCGCGCCCGGTCGGGAACAAACACCGGCTCGGTCGCGAGCTTCCTCAGATTGATCGGCCCCGCCGCTCGCTTCGAGGCGTGGGCGACCGCCTCGCGAACCTTCACGATCCCGATCACGCCGTTGTCCGGCGAGCCCTCGCAGATCGCGATCGTCGGGCGGGCGTCGTCGGTCGCGCTCGACTATCTCGGGCGCATG
>BTUT01000797.1:0-364 GCA_045862935.1 Acidimicrobiia bacterium | reverse complement strand
ACGGCCACAGTCTGGTGCGCATGGCGCTCGACTCGGCGGTCCTGGCGACCTCGATGATCCCCTCGGACCCCGATTCGACATCGAGCCACGGCATGTCCCCACGAGGCGTCATCGCGTCGCGCACGCGCAGCTGATTCAGTCCGACAACGTCGCCGAGCAGCCGATGGTCGTCACGCTCGATCAGGCCCTCCGCGCTCGCCGCCTCAAGCAGAGCCTCCAGCTCCTCGGTCCGGAGAGCCGGCGGGCGCTCGCGAGGCACCACCACCCTGGCGAGCGGCCCCACCACCCCGGAATCAAGCACCACCACCAGCGGCCGAAGCACACCCGAGGTCCCAAGAAGCAGCGGAGCCAGCACCACCGTGAA
>BTUT01000796.1:0-1184 GCA_045862935.1 Acidimicrobiia bacterium | reverse complement strand
CAGCCCGTCGGCGCCCCCGGCCCAGAGCCCGATCGGCGGGAGGGGGCCGTGGCCACTCACGCGCCGGACCCGGGGCCGGCGGCGCGATCGGTGGCGCTGCGCTGGTCGAAGGCGACCTTGATCGCCCCGCTGTCGGCCTGGGTGGCCAGGGCCGTGAACGCCGGACGCCACTCGTCGAGCGGGAACGTGTGGGTGAGCATGGGCGTGAGGTCCACCCGGTGCGCCGACGCCAGGTCGAGGAAGTGTTGGATGCCGTGGGCGCGCACCCCCTCCACCTCCTCGAACCCGAACGCGTTCGATCCCACCCAGGCGATCTCCTTGAAGTAGAGCGGGGTCCACTCCCAGGCCGTCGGGCCGTGCACGCCGGCCTTCACGAGCGTGCCGCGCGCCCGGAGCACCCGGACCGAGACCTCCAGGCTCTCGCGCCGGGTGACGGTGTCGTAGACCACGTCGATCCCCCCGGGATAGGCCATCGGCATCTCGTGCTCACCGCGCAGCACACCGCCCGACCACTCGGCGATCTCCTCGATGAGCTGCCTCGGCGGCTCGTGGTCGAACACGCGCGCCGCTCCGAGGCGCGCCGCGAGCCGGCGTTGGGCGGCGAAGCGCGCGACCACGCCGACCTCGACGTCGGGGTGCAGGGCGCGCAGGATCGCGACCGCGCAGCACCCCAGCGCACCGGCGCCGTAGACGAGCACCTTCGCGCCCGGCGCGGGCGGGTGGCGTGTGACCGAGTGGAGCGACACGGCGAACGGATCGGCGAACACCGCGAGCTCGTCGGGCACGGAGTCGGGTACCCGGAACAGCATCGAGTCGTGCGCGGTCATGAGGTTGGCGTAGCCACCGGGCAGGTCGGCAGACGTGCCGATGTGGATGCCGGGTGCGAGGGATCCCGCGGTGAAGCTCCAGCACAGCGACAGGTCGCCGACCTCGCAGGCCGGGCAGAGCGGGGTGATCCCTCGCGGTGCGCACGACAGCCACGGGTTCAGCACCACCCGGTCACCGACCCCGAGGCCCTGCGCGTCGGGGCCGAGGGCGACGACGTCGGCCACCACCTCGTGGCCGAGGACCTGCGGGAACGACGCGAAGTCGATCATCGGGTTGTCGGCGTCGACCCTGCCCCAGTCCATGAAGACCTGCTTGGCGTCGGAGCCGCAGATGCCCGTGAGGCGCGGGTGGATGAG
>BTUT01000795.1:0-1189 GCA_045862935.1 Acidimicrobiia bacterium | reverse complement strand
CCGCCGGAGATCACCATGTCCTTCTCGCGTCCGACGATGCAGACGTAGCCGTCGTCGTCGAGGCGGGCCACGTCACCGGTGATGAAGAAGCCGTCGGGCCGGAACTCGGACGCCGTCTTCTCCGGCATCTGCCAGTACCCGGCGAAGACGTTGGGGCCGCGTACCTCGATGATCCCGGTGTCGCCGTCCGGGACCGTCTCGCCGGTCGCGGAGTCGGCGATCCGCAGTTCGACGCCGGGCAGTGGGAAGCCGACGGTGCCCGGCTTACGCGGGCCGTCGTACGGGTTGGAGGTGTTCATGCCGGTCTCGGTCATGCCGTAGCGCTCCAGGATGGCCTGCCCGGTGCGTTCGGAGAACGCGCGGTGGTCGGAGGCGAGCAGCGGTGCCGACCCGGAGACGAACAGGCGCATGCCTGCGGTCCGGTCGCGGTCGAATCGGTCGTCGGCCAGCAGCCGGGTGTAGAAGGTCGGCACGCCCATCAGCACGGTGGAGTCCGGAAGCAGATCCAGGACGGCGTCGACGTCGAAGCGCGGAAGGAAGTGCATCCGTGCGCCGGTGGTGAGCGACAGGTTCGCGGCGACGAACAGGCCGTGGACGTGGAAGATCGGCAGCGCGTGGATCAACCGGTCGGTCGGGGAGTACCGCCAGAGTTCGCGCAGCGCATCGCAGTTCGACGACAGGTTCCCGTGCGTCAGGACAGCGCCCTTTGACCGGCCGGTGGTGCCGGACGTGTAGAGGATGGCGGCGGGATCGTCCGGGGCCACGGCTCGGACGTCCGCGAGTTCGGGAAGCGCGTCGGCGACCAGGCTGCCGTCCCCGTCGACCCCGAGCGTCTCGACGACCAGACCCGCGGTGCTGGATCGGTAGTCGTCGGCCCGCTCCGGTGCGCAGACCAGGACGGTGGGCGCGGCGTCGTTCAGGAAGTAGTCCACCTCGGCACCGGTGTACGCGGTGTTGAGCGGGAGGAACACCGCGCCGATCTGCTGGGTGGCCAGGTACAAGGCGATCGCCTCCGGTGACTTGCCGACCTGCATCGCCACCCGGTCGCCGGCTGCCACGCCGTCGGCGACGAGCCGCGCCGCGATCCGCCGCACGGTGCCGATGAAATCGCGGTAGCTCCGCGTCTCGCCGCCGGGGAGGTCGAAGGCGACGGACTCGGGGTGCTGGTCGGCGTGCTGGAGGATGCGGT
>BTUT01000794.1:0-1191 GCA_045862935.1 Acidimicrobiia bacterium | reverse complement strand
GCTGGGCGTGTTCGGCGCCGACGAGTATCCGGCGCACGAGGCCTATCCCGGCCCGCGTCGTCGCTAAGGCTACGATCGGAACCACGACCGAGACGCCGTGCGCATCCCCGATCGCCATGAAGGCGCTCATCGAGAAGGCGAAGAGGCCGAAGGCGAGGGCGTACGTGCGCCAGATCCACGGATCGTCCTCGAACACCCGCAGCCGGGGGGTGAACGTGGTGTTCGACGACTGCACCACCAGGAACAGCAGCGAGAAGATCACGCTCACCAGCCCGACGACCCCGAACCCGACCGTCCCGAGCACCTCCACCGCGCGCGACGTGGTGATCATCGGCCCGCTCCGGATGCGCCCGAGCAGCACGCCCAGCCCGATGCCGATGGCGACGAACACCAGCTGCACCAGGCCCGCGGTCCTGCGCCGCCGGGCACGGATGAGCCGCTCGGGCCGCTTCGCCTCGGTGTCGCCGCTGGACCTGCCCTCGATCCTCACGCCGCTCCTCCCCCGCTGGCGGGCCCCAACGTAGTGTGCTGCGACCGTTGGCATGTCGGGTGCCGCCGCGACCCGCCGCCATCGTCGCTCGACCCACGCCGGCTGGCGGGCGCGTGATGCGAGAGCCGGTGGTTTGGTTGCTCCGAGAGACGAGTGGCCGTCGCCACCTGGCTGCGGGGCCACGCGACGCGCCGTCTCCGCGACGACATGATCGCCGGGGTGACGGTGTCGGCCCTCGCCATCGAGGCGCTCGGCCACGCCGGGATGGCGCAAGCCCGGACCTTTCAGTAGGCGGGTGAGGGGGCCGGTTGGGGGTGGGGCGGCTCGTGTCGGGGCACGCGGGGATGGTGCGTTCGGGCCGTTGGGGGTGTTCGCGGTTGCGGTCGGTCGGGGTGCATGCTTGCCTGCGGGTGTCGGGGCGTGCGACGCGAGCGCGGTGTCGAGGTTCTCGGGTTCCGTGCGGGTCAGTCAGGGCAAGGCGACACGCAGCCGACAGAACGCGGTGACGATGTCGGTGGTCCAGGGCCAGGTGTGTTGGAACCGGACGATGGTCTGGCGGCCGGTGCGCGCGATTTGGGCGGCGGCGTGGAAGACGCGGTGGCGGAGCCGTTTCGGTTCCGCGACACGAAGGGTTCCGTCGAAGCACAGGGCTTGGGTCCAAGCGATGAGATCCTGCGCGCAGAGCACCAGTTGGAGCCACG
>BTUT01000793.1:0-1198 GCA_045862935.1 Acidimicrobiia bacterium | reverse complement strand
CCGCGGGCGAGTCGGAGGAGATCGTCGGCAAGGGTGTGCGGGGCCGGCGCGACGACGTCGTGATCGCCACGAAGTTCATGGGGGTGATGGGCGACGCGCCGAACCGGGCCGACGGGTCACGCCGCTGGATCATGCGCGCCTGCGAGGACAGCCTCCGCCGGTTGGGCACCGACCACATCGATCTCTACCAGATGCACCGGCCGTCGAACCTCGCCGACATCGACGAGGCCCTCGGCGCACTGAGCGACCTCGTGCACCAGGGCAAGGTGCGCAGCATCGGCCACTCCACGTTCCCCCCGGACTACATCGTCGAGGCCCAGTGGACCGCCGAGCGGCGGGTGCGTGAGCGGTTCGTGAGCGAGCAGCCGCCGTACTCGATCATGATGCGCGGCATCGAGCGCCTCGTGCTCCCGGCTTGTGAGCGCTACGGCATCGGGGTGATCCCCTGGAGCCCACTCGCGGGCGGGTGGCTCGCCGGCCGGTACCGGAAGGGGCAGGACGTGCCCGCCGACTCGCGACTCGGCCGCGGCTGGGGCCGGGGGGCGGTGGCGATCGAGCACCCCGGCAACCAGCGTCGGCTCGAGGTCGTCGAGGAGCTCGTCCCGATCGCCGAGGCCGCCGGACTACCCCTCACGCACCTCGCGCACGCGTTCGTGCTGGAGCACCCGGCCGTCACCTCGGCGATCATCGGCCCGCGCACGCGTGCCCAGCTCGACGACGCGCTCGCGGGTGCGGACGTGCGCCTCGATGGCGCGACGCTCGACGCGATCGACGCCGTCGTCCCGCCGGGCACCGATCTCTCGCTCGGGGACCCGTGGACACCGCCCGGCCTCGCGCTCGAGCGGCGCCGCCGGTCGGCTCGCCCCGGGGGTTGAGCGGCGATGACCGACCTCCATCACGACCCCATCGCCGACGAGCTCGCCCTCCGGGACCTCGTGAACCGGTTCGCGGACGCGGTCACCCGACGTGACGGGGAGTCGCTGGCGGCGCTCTTCGCCGTCGACGGTGAGTGGGCCGTCACGGGGTACGGGTCCCCTCGCGGACCCGAGGAGATCGGTCGCTTCATCGAGGGTCTGCTCGAGACGTGGACCGTCCTCGTGCAGGGCCTGCTCTCGGGCCGGATCCACCTCGATCCGGCCGACCCCGACCGCGCGGCCGGACGGTGGTACATCACCGAGTTCGGCCAGCGCGCGGACGG
>BTUT01000792.1:0-1210 GCA_045862935.1 Acidimicrobiia bacterium | reverse complement strand
AGGCGATGCCAGCACCGCGGAGTTGATTGCGGATCCGGTCGCGGTCCTTCACGGGCGGCTCGGGGGCGACGCCGGCATCCTCTGCCAGTTCTTTCTTGCGGCGTCGCGCCTTGACCTCGGAGTAGATGAAGTACGCGGCACCGAGCGGCACCATGACGCCGAACGCCAGCCACTGCAGGCCGTAGGAGAGGTACGGGCCGGACTCGAGCTGAGGCAGTTCGATCTCGCCGAGCGACGCCGTTCTCGACGCGCGGGCCCTTGCCCGGACTCGTGGACTCGGTCTTGCGGAGTCGTCCGGTCACGGTGACGTCGGTTGTCGGCGTCGGCGCAATGTCGACCTTGTTGCCGTCGCCGGGCCGCACGTAGCCGCGGTTGATGAAGACGACCCGATTCGAGCCTGCGATGGCGAACGGGGTCACGACCTCCACCGATGGGCGTTCGCCCGCACTGCGGAGCCGGATCAGAACCTGCTCACCGTCCAGGAACCGGCCGGTGACGGTGACCTCGCGCCACTCGGTGTCGGTGTCGAAGACACGGCCGGGAGGGGCGAGCTCGTCGATCGGGACGGGTGCGGTGGTCTCGGCGCTGCGAATCAGATCGTTGCGGTGCTCGGTGTCGGTGTTCTTGCCGAGCTGCCAGGGCGCGAGGATGACGAAGCACGCCGCTGCGAAGGCCACCACGAACACGCCGAGCAGCAGCCAGCCCGGGCGCAGAAAGGTCTTGAGCACACGCACGCCTCCAGGTTACTGACTGCGCGTCGGCGACCGGTCAGTCACGGTCGGCGAGGGTGGCGTGCACCCACGCCAGAAGGCCGGGAACTGCGGCTTCGATCTGTTCGCGGACGAGTGTGAAGTCGGCCTGACCCCCGTAGAACGGGTCGGGGACGTCGGTGCCGTCGGCGTTCGGGTCGAAGCTGCGGAGCAGGCGGACCCGGTCGCCGAGGCGTTTGCGCTCCAATTCGGCGACGTGTCCGGTGTCGGCGGCGACCAGCAGGTCGGCCGAGAGATGGTCGGGCGTCAACTGCGCGGCGACGTGCCGGTCCGAGTAGCCGTGCGCCAGCAGCTCGGTGCGTGCTCGATTGTCGGCGGGTTCTCCGACGTGCCAGCCGCCGGTCCCGGCACTGGTGACGCGAACCCGGTCGGACAACCCGGCGTCGTCGATCGCGGAGGCGAAGATGGACTCCGCCATCGGCGATCGGCAGATGTTGCCC
>BTUT01000791.1:0-1210 GCA_045862935.1 Acidimicrobiia bacterium | reverse complement strand
CTGCGCGGTGCCCGCGAGTACGACCGCGGCCTTCACCCGCGGGTCGCGCCGCTTCGTGTTGGCCACGAGGCCGTAGGTGGTGATCCCACCGTTGGAGTGCCCCGCGGCACCGATCGCGTCGGCATCGACGAGCCCGCGCAGGATCGGATCGCGGTCGGTGTCGAGGATCGCCGAGATGAGGAAGCGCATGTCGTCGGGCTGCTCGACCACGTCACCGGCGATCGCGCCGCACGGCGAGGTGCCGCTGCTGAGCGGGAACGTGGGCGCGGCGACCACGTAACCGGCCGAGGCCCAGTGCGCGAGGAGCGGCTCGTACCGCTCGGCGGTGGCCCCGAAGCCGTGGGCGAAGACGATCAGGGGGTACGGGCCGTCGGACGTGTCCGGCGGGGCATCCTTCTGGGGAGTCGCGCTCCCACTCCCGCTCGCACTCCCACTCCCGCTCGCACTCCCGGTCCCGCTCGCGCTCCCACTCGCGCTCGCGCTCCCGGTCGCCGGGTAGTAGACGGTGGTCGGCAGCGTGCGCGAGGGGAGCTCCGGGCAGGTGCGGTTGGCCGCGGTGGGCCGGCTCTTGTCGACCCAGGTGCGCTGGGTCACCCCCACCGGGTAGGTGCCGGCTTGGGCGGCGGCACCCACCGGGACCCACCCGAGGGCGAGCACGAGGAGCACGAGCAGGGCGACCACGGCACGGCGGACCATGGGCGGGGAAGTTACCCCGCATCTGATCGGCGCGCGACGCGCGGTGGTCCGGGCCGCGGGGTGGTCCATACTGCGGCCGTGCAGGGCGACTGCTACATCTCGGTCGACGTGGAGGCCGACGGGCCGATCCCCGGTCCGTACTCGATGCTCGCGTTCGGCTTCGTCGTCGCGGGGACCTTCGACGGCACGGTGTTCGCCGCGGCCGACCTCGACGCACCCACGACGTTCTACCGTGAGCTGCAGCCGATCTCGTCGGAGTTCGTGGAGGCCGCGCTCGCGGTGAGCGGGCTCGACCGGGCTCGTCTCGCGGTCGAGGGCGTGGACCCGCCACGGGCGATGGACGACGCCCGGGGCTGGATCGACTCCGTCACCGGAGAGCGACGCCCGGTGCTGGTCGCGTACCCCTTGTCGTACGACTGGATGTGGCTCCACTGGTACTTCGTCCGCTTCGGCGGGAGCACGCCCTTCGGCGTCGCCGACTGCCTCGACATCAAGACGATGATGGCCACCGCCC
>BTUT01000790.1:0-1211 GCA_045862935.1 Acidimicrobiia bacterium | reverse complement strand
CCGGGGTGTAGGCCAGCTCGAGGTCATCCATGTTCATCTCCCGTCGTGATGCCCGCGAGGTACGCGGCTTCGAGCTCGTCGAGGTGCGTGCGCATGTCGTCGGCGCTCCCCTGCAGCGCCACCGAACCGTGGCGCAGCACCACCACGCGATCGGCGATGCGCAACGCCTCCACCGCGTGCTGCTCCCCGAGGATCACGCCGAGCCCGTCGTCGGCGGCACGGCGCCCGGCGTCGCGGCGGCGCGGCACGCCCCTCGGCGCGAGGCCGAGGGAGAGCTCGTCGGCGAGCAGCACGCGGGGCCGCGCGGCGAGCGCACGTGCGAGCGTGAGGATCTGCTGCTCGCCGCCGGAGAGCAGGCCCGCGCGCCGTGACAGCAGCGGCGCGAGCTCGGGGAACAGCGCGACCGCGCCTTCCACTGCGCCGCGCCCGAGACGCAGGTTGCCGCGCGTCGTGATCGAAGCCACGACCGACCGCTCCTCGGGGACGAACGCGAGACCCTCCCGCACGCGCCGGTGCAGCGGCCGGCGGCGGACGGACGCTCCCGACCACCACTCGACCCGCCCGTCGAGCAGCGGCAGCTCACCCGCGAGCGCGAGGAGCGTGGTGGTCTTCCCCGCGCCGTTCGGACCGAGGAGCGCCACGATCTCGCCCGCGCGCACCTCGAGATCGAGGTCCCGGACCGCGGGGAGGTCGCCGTAGCCCGCCGACACACCGCGGGCCGCGAGCAGCACCGCCCCCCGATCACGGCTTTCGGCGCCGGATCGGTGCGTCAGTGCGACCGAGTTCGGCGCCGAAACGGGTGGAGCATCGGGGACGGGTTCGGGTTCGCCGGGTTCCGAGGCGGGTTCGGGGGCGGGTTCCGAGGCGGGTTCCGAAACGGGTGGAGCGTCCGGGGCGGGTTCCGAGGCGGGTTCGCCCAGGTAGGCCGCCACCACTCTCGGGTCGTGGCGCACGAGGTCGGGGGCGCCGGAGGCGATCACGGCGCCGCTGGCGAGCACGGTGACCACGTCGCAGGCGTCCATCACGAGCGCGACGTCGTGCTCCACGAGGAGCACCGCGAGGCCCCACTCGTCGGCGAGCCGGCGCAGCAGCGCGCCCAGCTCGGCCCGCTCGCGGTCGTCGAGCCCGGCGGCCGGCTCGTCGAGGAGGAGGATCGTGGGGCTCGCGGCGATCGCCCGGGCGATGGCCACGCGCCGGCGACGGCCGTAGGG
>BTUT01000789.1:0-1213 GCA_045862935.1 Acidimicrobiia bacterium | reverse complement strand
ATCACTACAACACCTACAACACGCGGACGGCGATGACCGTCGTCGGCGCGGGCCGCGCCCGGTACCTCAACCTCGAGGTGGGGGACTGGAGGACGCCGCCCGTGGTGCCCGCCGACGGCTCGTCCACGATGCCGGTGTCGGTGCGCTTCATGGACCCCTCCTGCCGCGGCGTCATGGGCGAGATCACCCTGACCACGTCCCTCGGCACGCTCGAGGGCAACGGCCAGTCCGGCAAGCGCATCGTCGTGAACACGACGAGCGCCGGCACGGCCTCAGCGACCCTGCGCGCCGACGTCGTGCCCGGCGTCGCGACGGTGACGGCCTCGGCGGCGGGCGAGACCGAATCCACGTTGGCCTACATGTACGGACTGCTCCTGACGGCGCCGGCCGAGCTGCCGGCCAACGGCACCTCGTCGGGAGTCGTGACCGCGGCGCTCGACTGCAACGGCACGCCACCGCCGATCGACGATTACCTCCGCAACAAGATCACGATCGGGATGTCGACCTCCGCGGGCACCCTGATGTTGCCCGGCGGAACGCCCGCCGCCACGGTGTCGGGACACCCCGGTCCCCTGGGCACCCTCGCCGCCTCCCTGCAGTCGACGACCGAGCCGCAGACCGCGAACCTGCGGGCCACCTCGGGCGGCGTGGAGGCGTTCGCCACCACCGAGTTCACGGGGCCGAAGGTCCGGCTCACCGCCACGCGCACCGAGTACCGCAGCGTCTCCGGGGCCACCGGCCAGCAGGGAACCCCGGGATCGCTGCCGCTCGGCTCGCAGACGCCGTATCGCGACGTGGTGGAGCCCACGCGCTACGGGATCAGCACCGTCGAGGTGACCGCTACGCTCAGCGGCGTCACGCCCGCCAGCGGGAAGCAGATTCTGCTGTCCTCCGTGCAGCGTGATGCCGTCGGCTCGTCTTTCATCGATTTCCCGCTCTCGGTGACCACCGGCGCGGACGGCACGGTGCAGTTCACGCTGAAGACGACGGACCTCTACGAGGCGAGCATCGCACTGCCCCACATCGTGGTGAAGGCCACCTACGCCGAGGATCCGACGGTCGTCCACGAACTCGACGTGAAGACCATCGACAACTTCGCGGCGGTGCTGGCCCGCTACAACCAGGCGATGGGCCTTGGCGCCGTGCACGACCAGGCCGTTGAGGACGCCATCGCGCTGATGGCGCCCTCCGACAGGGACCTGCTGGAGGGGCT
>BTUT01000788.1:0-1215 GCA_045862935.1 Acidimicrobiia bacterium | reverse complement strand
CCGCGCTCGAGCGCCGCGGCCGCTTCAGCACCTCGCGCGGCGGGGCGTGCTCCTCCAGCCACGCCACGAGCTCGGCACGAAACGCCTCCTCCGCCGGTCCGTACCTCAGCTTCACGCCCGGCAAAATAGCGGAGTGCCGGACGGAGCGAAGCGGCGGGAGCAGCCGAGCGGGCGCCCGGGGGGCGGGCATCCCGCCCCTCCGCCAGCGAGGCGAGCGAGGCAGGCGAGATGAACTTCGAGCTCTCCGACGAGCAGGAGCAGCTGCGCGACACCGTGCGCCGCTTCCTCACCGAGCGCGCGCCGGTCACGTACGTGCGCGCGCGGTGGGACGATCCGCGCGGCACCACTGACGACGTGTGGCGCGGGCTCGCGGCACTGGGAGCGGCCGGGCTGCTCGTGCCCGAGGAGCACGGCGGTGCGGGCGGCGGCATGGTCGATGCGGCGGTGGTGTGCGAGGAGCTCGGGCGCGCGGTCGATCCAGGGCCCTATGCGTCGACCGCGGTCGGCGCCGTTGGGCTCGTGCGCGACGCGGGGACCGCCGAGGATCGGGCCTCGCTGCTCCCGGATCTCGCCAGCGGTGCCGTCGTGGCGACGGTCGCGCTCCTCGAGCCCGGCCGGCGTGCGACGTGGACCCAACCGACGGTCCGGGCGGAGCGCACCGGCGACGGATGGTCGCTCACGGGCACGAAGGTCCACGTCGCCGACCTCATCGCCGCCGACGTGGTGCTCGTCGCCGCGACCTCCCCCGACGGCTTCGGGGTGTTCGCGGTCGACGCCCCGCACACGGAGCGGGAGCCCACCCCCACGGTCGACGGCACCCGCCGCGAGGGCACGCTCGTCCTCGACGGGACCCAGGCCCGGCAGATCGGCGCGGGCGACGCCGCGCGGGCGCTCGCGGCGACCGCGACGACCGTTGACCGGCTGCACACCGCGGCGGTGGTCGACGGTGTGGGCGCGGCCACGCGAGCGCTCGAGCTCTCGGTGGAGCACGCGAAGGCACGCCACCAGTTCGGGGCGCCGATCGGATCGTTCCAGGCCGTGCAGCACCTCTGCGCCGACATGCTGCGCGACGTCGAGCTCGCCCGCGCCGCGGCCTACTACGCGTGCTGGGCGCTCGACGCGGCCGATGCTGCCGAGGGGCACCGCGCGGCCACGATGGCCCTCGCCTTCGCGGCTGACGGCCTCTACGGGGTGGGCGCCAACGCGATCCAGGTC
>BTUT01000787.1:0-1215 GCA_045862935.1 Acidimicrobiia bacterium | reverse complement strand
AGGCTTCCGGCCAGTCCGCGCACAGGCGCACCGAGGCGCGATCGGGACCTTCGTCCACCAGGAGCCGGCGCGCCGCCAGGAGGAACGCGGCGCCGTCGGGGATGGACGCGACCTCCGCCCACGTCGATGGCACCGGGTGCTCCGGCCGCGCCGCAGCGCGCCGCTGACCGCGCGCGCTCAGACGCCGCCAGGCCTCGGCGGCCTCGGCGTCGAAGCCCCAGTCCTCGAGCGCCGCGACGACCTGTGGAGCCGGCGAGCGCTCCTGGCCTCGCAGGAGCATCTCGGCCCGGGCCGCGCGGATGCGTGCTTCCAGGGCTCGGTCGGGAAGCTGGACGCCCATTCCCTGCTCCAGCACCCGGCGCCATCCCGCCGCAGCCGCGGCCGCATCGGGCAGCGAGCGCACGTCGACCGGCACCGGGCGCCGACCACTGGTGAGCGCGGCGCGCAGCGTCGTCCGGTGGGCCACCGGGTGCAGGAGCGCGACCTCGAGGCGTCCCGATCGGTCACGAGCCCCCGGGAACGAGCCCGCATCCGCGCGGCCGGTGCTCACCGGCAGGAGCACCGGCGATCCGGTGGTGCGCGCCCACCGTGACGGCGCACGCGCCGTGGAGAGCCGGAATGCCCGGTCCACTTCGACGTGCGCCCCCGGGGTCGCGTCGGGTGCGGCCGCCGTCCCGCCGCTCACGACGCGCGTCGCCCCGCGGATCACGAGCGCCACGACGAACGGGGCGGGTGACCGGTTCTCCACCTCGACGACGATCGGGAAGCCGGCGGCGGCCACGCCGTACACCCGTTGCACGGCGTCACCTCCCGGGACCCGCATCGCGGTCTCCACGACCGGCACGTCGTGGGTGCGCTGCTGGCGGACGGCGATCTCGTGCTCCGGCACGTGCCAGCGATCGTCCCCGCCGATCCAGCACTCGAGGGTCCACCCGGCACCGGCGGGCACCACCGTGCCCACCGGGTCGACGACCGACGGCGGCCCACCCCCGACCACTCCGACGGCGATCCCGTGGTCCACCTCAGCGGATCCCGTGCAGCTCGTCCTTGGCCGCGCGCGCCATGAAGCTCCCGAGGATGTCCTTCGGCGCGGACCGGCCCGCGATCACCGCGCTCACCATGCCCGCGATCGGCATGTCGACGCCGTGGCGACGAGCGAGCTCCACCACCCCGGCGGCCGTACGGATCCCCTCGGCGACCATGGGCGTATCGCTC
>BTUT01000786.1:0-1217 GCA_045862935.1 Acidimicrobiia bacterium | reverse complement strand
ATTCGAGGGTGCGAACCATGTCCGAACGCCACAGCTCGAGGCGCGTACTGCCGAGCGCCAACACGTAGGTGCCGTCGGTCGACAGCGACACTTTTGAGTCATTTGCACTGCTGCGCAACGCACCTCGACGGCCGGTCTGGCCGTCGATCATGGTGACCTGGCCGCACCCACGTGCGTCGCGGTAGACCGCCACCGCGTCATCGATGAAGCCGATTGCCCCGCACAGATCGAGGTTCCTGCGGGCATAGGACCACAGCTGCGCGCCGGTTGCCGGGTCGTGGGCCACCACATCGTGTCCGTCGGCGCTCACGACCGCGCCACTTGCGATGACGGGGCCCTTGGTCGCCGCACTGGCGGTGGACCACAGCTCACGTACCGAGTCGGGGACCCGGGTGGCGCTCATCGGCCGTTTGATCTCCCCGGCGGCGGGGCGGCTGACGGTGGCGCGGGCGTCGCTGGTCCACCAAATCGTTGTGCCGGTAACGGCTACCACGACGGCGATCACCGCCGCGGCAATGATGTCGGCTCGGGTGCGCCGCTCCGGTGCGATCACGCCGAGGCGGTGGTCGCGGCGGTGGCGTTGGGGCGGCGACGACGGCGACGACGGCGAGCGGGGGCTTGCTGATCTCCGTCCGCGGTGGCCGCCTCTGGTGCGGGTGCCTCGGCAGCCGACTCGTCGGTGGGCTGGCCCGCGCGGGTACGGCGGCGGGTCCGGGTGCGCTTGGGTTTCTCGCCCTCGGCGCGCTCACCGCGTGGCTCGCGACGCTTCGGGCCGCCGGAGAACTTCTCGCCGATTGAGCCGGTGACGTCGGCCGGGATGTTCAGCTCGGTGAACAAATGCGGCGAGGTGGAATAGGTTTCGTCGGGCTCGGGTACACCGAGGCCGAGGGCCTTGTCGATCAGCTGCCAGCGTGCGATGTCGTCCCAGTCGACCAGGGTGACCGCGATACCGGTACGGCCGGCGCGGCCGGTGCGGCCGATGCGGTGCACGTAGGTCTTGTCGTCCTCGGGGCACTGGTAGTTGATGACGTGCGTGACGTCGTCGATGTCGATTCCGCGGGCGGCCACGTCGGTGGCCACCAGCACGTTGATCTGACCGGACCGGAAAGATGTCAGCGCCTTTTCCCGAGCGATCTGTCCAAGGTCGCCGTGCACAGCGCCGACCGCGAAGCCACGCTCGGCCAGCTCGTCGGAAACCTTCTGGGCGGTGCGCTTGG
>BTUT01000785.1:0-1224 GCA_045862935.1 Acidimicrobiia bacterium | reverse complement strand
GCTCGGGATCTGCGCGACGCACCAGGCGACGAACGCATGCTTGTCGAGCGAGTCGAGCTGTGCCCGCACGACGTCCGCAGAGAGCTCCGGTCCGCCCGAGTAGCCGTCGAGACGATACGAAGCGAAGTAGTTCACCAGCTTTGTCTCGATGGTCGGACCGACGCACCGCACCCCACCATGATCGAAGAAGTCATCGTCGCGATCGCGATACGCCGCGAACGCCCGGTCCATGTCCGGAACGACCAGGCGCACGACGCCGCCGGGCTCGAGCATCCGGGCGAACTCGGCGAGCGCGTGGCGCACGGAGACGTCGGGAAGGTGCTCGAGCACGTGCGAGCAGTAGATCACCCCACACGATCCATCCGGATACGGGAGCACGGGACGGTCCCGGAGGTCGAGGCGCACGTCGGCGTAGGGCGACGGTACGTAGTAGTCGACGGTCTCCCAACCGCGGACGTACCACCGTCCGGCACCGACGTTCACGCGGCGACCGTGCTCCGGTGGCCGGAACAGGACACGCTTCTGGGCAGCGACCCAGCACCACCGACCGACCGCCTCGGAGCGTTCGACGAACGTCGGCCACCGCGCCCGTCCCCGACGGACGAGCTTCCCCACGCGCCGCTTCACCGCCCTCGCCATCCTCGCCATCGGCGTCGGAGGCTACCGCTCACGTCCGCGCGGGGCGCCGGGCCCATCGGGGGATCCCGGCTCCGTCGCGCCCTCGGCCTCCACGGCTCGCCGGTCGCCGGGCGGAACTGCTCGACTGACACCGCACGCCCCGCCCACCTTCCCCTCGGAAGACAGCGGAGCCACGGGCGAAGCGCCGTCGGCGCGCGAGCGCCGCGTCTCGGTGCGAGTGCGCCGCGGCTCAGCGCCCCGACGACGCGAACGCGCGCACCAGCTGCTGCTTGAGGGGCTTGCCCGCCGCATTCCGCGGGATCGTCGCGACGACCTCGACGCGCTCGGGAAGCTTCTGGCGCATCACACCGCGACCGTCGAGGTAGGTCGCGAGGTCGGCCACCGTGAGCGCGGCGACGCCGGGCTCCACGACCACCACCGCGCACACCATCTCACCGCGCTCCTCGTCCGGGAGCCCGATCACCGCGACCTCGGCGATCGCGGGATGCGCGTACAACAGATCCTCGATCTCCTGTGCGCTGATGTTCTCGCCCTTGCGAATGATGATGTCCTTCACCCGACCGGTGATCCGCAGGTACCCGTCGG
>BTUT01000784.1:0-1226 GCA_045862935.1 Acidimicrobiia bacterium | reverse complement strand
CGGCGTAGAGGCGTGAACCGTCGTCGACGGTCGCGAGCAGGGTGTCGACGTCGCGTCGCGCGGCGGCGACCTCGCGTTGCTCGGCGGCGGATCGGGCTCGACCGAGGATGAGCCGCGAGCGAGTGTCGTCGCCGGTGGCCGGTCCGGCCGCGCCGAGTGCCTGGTCGTAGAGGCGCTGGGCGCCGCGCCACATCTCGGCAGCGCGCGCTTGCAACGCAGCCCTCTCGATCGCCGCAATCGCGCGGGACTCGAGGTCGTCGTCCATGTCGCGGATCCCACCGAGCTCGCGCGCGATCGTCATCGCCGTCGCGTAGTGGTACGCGACCCGCTCCTGGGCGCTCGTGTCGTCGGTGTCGGCGCGATCTTCCAGCCACTCCGCGAGCACGGCGTGGCGCCGCGCACGCTCGGCCTTCGTGATCGTGCCGTACGCGACCTCCCGGATGACCTCGGCGGTGAACGTGAACTCGGCGTCGCCGTCGGGAACGTCGATCAGCTCTCGCTCGGCGAGCAGGTGGAGCAGCCGATGGTCGGGGGCGATGCCCCGGGCATGGCCGAGGGCGAAGGCGGCCTGGGGTGACCCGCTCGATCCGACGATCGCACAGTCCTCGAGGAGCCCGCGGGGAGCCGCGTCGAGGGCGTCGAGCCGGGCGGCGACCAGGCCCTGGAGGGTGACCGGTACGCCTCCGGTGTCGAGGAAGCCCAGCGGGTCGTCGGCCGCCGTGGCGGACTCGCGCAGGAGGGCCGCCAGCTCTTCGATGAAGAACGGGTTGCCGCCGCTGCGCTCGTGGAGGGCGGCGGTGAGGCGAGGGTCGACGTCGTCGCCGAGGAGGGCTGCGGCGAGCTCGGCGCCCGAGCGCTCGTCGAGCGGCTCGATCCCGACCTGCGTGAGGTTGGTGCGATGCGCGTCGATGAACGCGTGGGGACGCGTGTCGGGGAGTGCCGTCCCCAACACGATGAACGGAAGACCGCGCAGGCGGACCAGCAGGCGCTCCACGAGGTGCAGCACGACCTCGTCGGCCCACTGCATCTCGGCGAGGATCAACACCAGCGGCTGCGTGCGCGCGAGATGCTGGAAGAGGATGCGTGCCGAACGCACGGAGTCGTCGCGCGCGCGGCCGGGATCCACATCGGCGAGATCGCCCACGTGGCCGAGGAGGTAGCTGAGCCCGGTGACGACCCCGACGGCGTCGGCCGCGTCCGGCCCCTCGGCGAGGGTGGCGACCAGA
>BTUT01000783.1:0-1231 GCA_045862935.1 Acidimicrobiia bacterium | reverse complement strand
CGCGCGGACCCCGCTGCGTACGTCTGCCCGATGGGCTTCTGGGGACTGCGCAAGGTCATCGAGCGGCACGTCTACAGCCCCGCGCTCGGCAGGCCCGACGACGCCGAGGTCGTGATCCAGGCCGAGCCGGCCGAGGGACGCGACCGTCTCGATCTCGGCCGCTGCGCGGTGCTCGGCACGGGACGCACCCCGCTCACCGAGGAGGAGTTCCGCGCGCGCATGCGCCACACCGCCACGGCAACGCCGCCGGAGGGCGGCGGTGTGGACGATCCGCGGTGGCAGCAGCTCGAGCGCCGGCTGCACTACATCGCCGGCGATCCGGGCGACCCGGCGCTCTACCCGCGCTTGGCGGCGGAGCTGGAGGCCATGCGGCAGGCGGGCGCGAGCCCGAACCATGTCTTCTACGTCGCCACGCCCGCCTCGGTGGCTGGGCCGATCATCGAGGGGCTCGGCGCTGCGGGTCTCGGGCGCAACCCGCACGGCTGGTCGCGCATCGTCCTCGAGAAGCCGTTTGGCCGGGATCTCGCCTCGGCGCACGCGCTGAACCGCGTGGTCAACGACGTCTTCCCCGAGGACTCGGTCTACCGCATCGACCACTACCTCGGGAAGGAGACCGTCCAGAATCTCCTCGTCTTCCGCTTCGGCAACTCGCTCTTCGAGCCGGTCTGGAACCGCCACTACGTCGAGTACGTCGAGATCACGGCGGTCGAGGCGCTCGGCGTCGAGCACCGGGCCGCGTTCTACGAGGAGACGGGCGCGTTGCGCGACATGGTCGCGAATCACCTGCTGCAGCTCGTGACGCTCGTCGCGATGGAGCCGCCGGCCGTCTTCGACGCCGACGCGGTGCGCGACCAGAAGGTGCAGGTGCTGCGGGCGATCCCGCCGATGACGGTCGACGAGGTGGCCCGGCGCACCGTGCGCGGCCAGTACGGCGCCGGCATGATCGACGGGGCAGCCGTCCCGGGCTACCGGGAGGAACCGGGCGTGCGGGCGGGCTCGACCGTCGAGACCTTCGCCGCGGTCGAGCTGCACGTCGACAACTGGCGCTGGGCGGGGATCCCCTTCTACATCCGCACGGGCAAGCGTCTCGGACGCAAGATGACGGAGATCCGGGTCCACTTCCGGCGCACGCCGCAGGCGCTCTTCGCGAGCACGCCCGCCGCGCTCGCGGCGCCGAACCTGATCACCATCCGGATCCAGCCGGACGAGGGGATCACGATCACCTTCGCGG
>BTUT01000782.1:0-1237 GCA_045862935.1 Acidimicrobiia bacterium | reverse complement strand
AAGACCCGGCCGCCCACCCCGCCGCCCGCCACCGGGGCCCTGGTCGCGACGGCCCGGATCAGCAGCAGCAGCAGTACGAGCCCGAGGGCTCGCGGCGCTCCCCGCGCCCAGTCGACCGCCCCGAGTCCCGGCCCGAGGGAGAGGGGAGCGTCGTAGACCAGGACCGTGACCCCGGCCACCACGGTCAGCACCAGCCCGGTCGTGGCGAGGCGCTTCACCACCGAGACCGACTGCCCCACGGCCTTTGCGCGCCGGAGCGCGAGGGCGAACACCCGGGCGCCGATCCCCGCGAGGGCGCCCATCGCGAGCGCGCCGAGCAGGTCGCGGGCATCGAGTGGTGGCGTGTCCCCCGCGACGGGGAAGAGCCGGTCCAGCCCGAAGAAGCTCACGAAGGCCAGGTACGCCGCGGCCGCGGCCACGATCGCGGGCACCGCCGCGTGCGAGGCGCTGTCGTCGCGGTAGGGGACCTCGAGCGCGAACACGGCCCCCGTGGCCGGTGCCTTGAAGATCGCCGACACGCCTGCCGCCGCGCCCGCGACGAGCAGCAGCCGCCGGTCGACGGACTCGAAGTACCGGGAGAATCGCCGGCAGACCGCCGACCCGACCGTCGAGCCGATGTAGATCGCCGGGCCCTCGAACCCCATCGCCCCACCCGCTCCCAGCGTGGTAGCGGATCCGAGGACCTTCCCCGGGACCTCGCGCAGGGGGAGGTCGCCGGAGCGCTCGTGGTAGGCGATGAGGTACTCGTCCGCCGAGGCGGGGGAGGCACCTCGCCCCGCGTACCGGAGCGCCGACCAGGTGAGGACCAGACCGATGGCGGGGGCGAAGACCTGGATGCCTGCGGGCAGCCCGAGCGTCCACTCGAGGAGCCGCTGCCCCACCACGGCCTCGAACGCAGCCACGGCCAAGCCGACGAGCAGCCCGGTCAGCGCCGAGAGCACGAGGACGCGGTGCCAGCGATGCCGGACGCGCCGGAGATCATCGGTCGTGGGCAGCGCCTCCCGCAGCCGGGGATGCACCAAGCGCGAGAGCGCGGACAAGCGCCGTCGAGGGGAAGGCTCGTCGGGTGTCCGCGCGTCCATGTCGCGAGCCCGAGGCTACCCCGGTCGCGGATCACGCCCCGGGAGCACCGACCGGCGATCCACCGGGGCACGGCCGGGGAGCGATCTAGGGTGGGAGCGTGGCGACCGAGCCCCCCGACCCCGCCGACGGACTGATCTGGGAGACGACCCCGGAC
>BTUT01000781.1:0-1240 GCA_045862935.1 Acidimicrobiia bacterium | reverse complement strand
CAACCGCGCTCGCTCCTACCTCTGCCCCCCCGCGCCCACCCCGGCCGACGCGGCGGCCGCGCGCGCGGCCGTCGGCGTCGCCCGCTCCGCGGAGGGCGACGCGCTGCGGGCCCGGCTCCGGATGCTGGTCGACCGGGTGCGCCGCGACCACCCGTCGCCGATCGTCCCGGTGGTGATCGGCGACGAGGCCGCCGCCCTCGCGGCGGCCGACGCGCTCCTCGCCCAGGGCCTGCTCGTCCCCGCGATCCGCCCACCCACGGTCGCGCCGGGTACCTCGCGGCTGCGCATCGCGCTCTCGGCCGCGCACACCGACGACCAGGTCGACCGCCTCGTGCGCGCGCTCACCGACCGGTGACGGGCGCGCGCCCCGGTCGCCTGGTGGTGGTGACCGGCACGGGCACCGAGGTCGGCAAGACGTGGTGGTGTGCCGCGGTGGCCCGCGCGCTGCGCGCGCGCGGCCTCGACGTCGCGGTCCGCAAGCCCGTGCAGTCGTTCTCCGCGGACGACGCTTCCACCGACGCCGACGTGCTCGGCGCCGCCACCGGCGAGACGCCCGACGCGGTCTGCCCGACCCGACGCTGGATCGCCGTCCCCCTGGCCCCGCCCATGGCCGCCGCCGCCCTGGGTCTCCCGCCGTTCACCGTCGCCGATCTGGCGCGCGAGCTCGCCTGGCCCGGTGACCGTCACCTCGACGTCGGCCTCGTCGAGGGCGCCGGCGGGCTGCGCTCACCGCTGGCCGACGACGGCGACACGCTCACACTCGTCGCCGCGCTCGCGCCCGACGACGTCGTGGTGGTGGCTGACGCCGCGCTCGGGGTCGTCCACTCCGTGCGGATGGTGCGCGACGCGCTGGGCGACCGCCGCGTGACCGTCGCGTTGAACCACTTCGACCCGGACGACCGTGCCCACCGTGCGAGCCGCGACTGGCTCGTGGAGCGCGACGGCGTCGACCTCGTGACCTCGCCCGAGGAGCTCGCCGGTCGCTGGGCCTAGCCTGGACCCATGGACGCCGATCGCCTCTCGGAGCTCGCGCAGCGTCACCTCTGGATGCACTTCTCGCGCCTCGGCGCCTACGACGGCGCACACCCCGTCACCGTCATGGCGAGGGGCGAGGGCTGCTGGGTCGAGGACGCCCGCGGGAAGCGCTACCTCGACGGCCTCTCCGGGCTCTTCACCGTGCAGATCGGGCACGGACGCCCCGAGCTCGCGGCGGCGGCGGCGCGTCAGGCCGAGACCCTCG
>BTUT01000780.1:0-1244 GCA_045862935.1 Acidimicrobiia bacterium | reverse complement strand
GCCCTACCAGTGACTCTCCAGCCGCTCCAATACCGCGAGCACGTGCTCGGCCGTCCGCTGGGCGACGAGCTCCGGGACGGCGTCCCATGCGGCCAGCCGGGCGATGCGGCCGAGGGCGCGCAGGTGGAGCTCACCGGGCGCGTCACTCACCAGCACGATGGCGAGCCGGACCGGGGCTCCGTCGGGCGTCGGCACATCGAGTGGCGTCGCCAGGGTCAGCAGCGCCGCGCTCGGGGTGGCGCCGGTCACGATGGCGTGCGGTGCCATGAGGCCGCCGCCGAGCGCGGTCGAGGCCTCCCGCTCGCGTTGCCGGATCCGCTCGGCAAGCACCTCGCGCGAGGGACCCCCGAGCTCGTCCATGGCCGGCAGGCGGGCTACGGCGACCATGACGAGGTCCTCGAGGGTCGTGCACGCCAGGTCGAGCACCACGCGCTCCGGCCGGATCAGCTCTCCGAAGCTGCGCGGGCGCAACCCGCTGTCCGGCCGGGGGAATCTCGCGTCGAGGAGCTGCCGCAGCTCGCGGAGCTGGTCCTGGTCGAGGTCCCTCCGCGCGATCTCCAGCATCAGCGCCCCGCCCGCCGGGACGCGCGCCAGGTAGGCGCCGAGCACCGGCCCCGTCTGGTGGGCGAGCTCGAAGAGGAGCACCCGCGGTACGCCGAGGGTGTCCGCGATGGCCCGGAGCCTCTCGGGCGTCGGCGACGGGTCGCGCCCGTTCTCGATGCGGCTGATGTATGCGCTCGAGACGCCCACCTGCCTGGCGAGCTCCCGCAGGCTCAGGTTCGCATCCATCCGCAGCAGCCGCAGCACAGCCCCGAACTTCATCCCGCCCGTCCTCCCCGTGTCGTGCCGCTCCCGCTGTCACCGTCTTGCTCCTGCGCGCGCGCCCGCACGACCAGCAGCGACGTGCGGAGGTCGCGCATGAGCCGCTCGGCCTCGAGACCCCACACGCGCTGCTCGAGGCCCCACTCGCTGCCTGCACCCGCGATCACCAGATCATAGCCCTTGTGGGCCTCGGCGAGAACAGCGTCCTCCGGCGACGGGTCGACCACGACCCGCACCGTGACCTTCGCGTCGGGGGTCTCCTGGAACGTCTCCTCCGTCAGTTGGCGCGCGCCGAGCCCGTGGGAGCCCTCCGGCGGGTGGACGTGCAGGATGGTGACGTCGGCGCCGGTCCGGCGGAGCACGCGCTGCGCCAGCTCGAGGGCCGCCCGGCGCTCCGCCGCGGTCGCGCTCGCGGTCAGCAG
>BTUT01000779.1:0-1252 GCA_045862935.1 Acidimicrobiia bacterium | reverse complement strand
AGGGGTTCCGGGCCGACGCCGGCCTCGGGGTCGAAGGCGCGGTCGCGGGTCGGACGGTGCGCGTGGGACGGTCCGGATACGTGGGCGCGGAGGACGCGGCGCTGGACGCCGCGGCGGGCGACGCGGAGGCCGGGGGCCGCACGGTGGTGTTCGTCGGGTGGGACGGGGCGGCGCGGGGCCTGCTCGTGGTGGCCGACACGGTGAAGCCGACGTCGGCCGACGCGCTCGCCTCGCTCCACGACCTCGGGCTCGAGGCGGTCATGGTCACCGGTGACCGCCGTGCGGCGGCCGAGGCCATCGCCCGTGAGGTGGGGATCGACCGGGTCGTGGCGGAGGCGCTGCCGGGCGACAAGGTGGACGTGGTGCGCGGGCTCCAGGACGCGGGCCGGCGGGTGGCGGTGGTGGGCGACGGCGTGAACGACGCGCCCGCGCTCGCCCGAGCGGACCTGGGCATCGCCATCGGCACCGGGACCGACGTGGCGATCGAGGCCAGCGACCTCACGCTGGTGTCGGGCGACCTGCGCGCGGCGGCCGACGCGATCGCGCTGTCGCGGCGGACGCTCGCCACGATCAAGGGCAACCTGTTCTGGGCGTTCGCCTACAACGTCGCGGCGATCCCGCTCGCCGCGGCCGGACTGCTCAGCCCGGTGATCGCCGCCGCGGCGATGGGGTTCTCGTCCGTGTTCGTGGTCTCGAACTCGCTGCGGCTGCGCCGGTTCCGTGGAGTGCGCGGCTGATCAGGCGCGCGACGCGAGCCACTCGTCGAGCAGCGCTCCCTGCGCGACCGCGTGCTCGCGCAGGCCGTCGACGATCACACCGGCGACGCGGCCGCCCACGAGCGGGAAGTGCACGGTGAGCGCGCCGGTGATGGTCCACGTCGCGCCGTCACCGCGCGCGGTGAGCTCGCTCACGTACCGCGACTGCAACCGGTCCGCGTAGCTGTCGGGGAGCATCACGTGCTCCGAGCGGAGCGCGCCGAGGTCGAAGGTGCCGTCGTCGACCCAGGTGAGCCTGCTCGGGTCGACCACCCGGGTCACGGCGCCCGACAGCGGCGCGGTGAACCGGTAGCGGACGCGCAGGCGCGCGCGGTCGGCTGCACGCGTGAGCTCGAGCACTTCGCCGCCACTGATCTTGGGCAGGGTGGCCGTGCGCGCGATGAAGGCGGGGTCGAGGAGCGCGTCCTGTGCGAGGTGCGGAGGGTGCGTCAGGTCGACGGCGATCGTGAAGTCCATGCGCGGCATCCGGCCCGGGT
>BTUT01000778.1:0-1254 GCA_045862935.1 Acidimicrobiia bacterium | reverse complement strand
GAACGACGTCGAGTTCCGCTACCCGGGCGCCGACGAGCCCGTCCTGTCCGGGATCTCGTTCACCACCGCGCCCGGCACCGTCACCGCCATCGTCGGCTCCACCGGCTCCGGCAAGACCACCCTGATCAACCTGCTGCCCCGCATGCTCGACGTGACGGGCGGCGCCATCACCCTCGGCGGCACCGACCTCCGCGACGCGGACCCCGACCGGCTTCGACAGCATTTCGGGCTGGTCCCGCAGCGGCCGTACCTGTTCTCCGGCACCGTCGCCAGCAACCTCCGGCACGGTAAGGCCGACGCCACCGAAGAGGAGATGTGGGAGGCATTGACCATCGCGCAGGCCGCCGACTTCGTCCGCGCGATGCCGGAGGGCCTGCAGACGGAGATCGCGCAGGGCGGCACCACCGTCTCGGGCGGCCAGCGGCAGCGCGTGGCGATCGCCCGCGCACTGATCCGCAAGCCGTCGGTGTACCTGTTCGACGACTCGTTCTCCGCGCTCGACCTCGCCACCGACGCGCGCCTGCGCGAGGCGCTGGTACCCGCGACCCGAGAGTCCGCGATGATCGTCGTCGCGCAGCGGATCTCCACGGTCACGGCCGCCGATCAGATCGTGGTCCTCGACCGCGGCACCGTCGTCGGTCTCGGCACGCACGCCCAACTGCTCGAGAGCTGTCCCACCTACGCTGAGATCGCCGAATCCCAGCTGGCGATCGGAGCGGGAGCATGACGCGCGGCGGACCTCCCGGGGCCACGCCGACCCTGGAGAAGGCGAAGTCGTTCAAGCCGTCGTTGAAGCGGCTCGTCGCGCAGCTCGGCGACTACCGCGGTATGATGCTCGTCGTCGTCGCCTCCATCGTCGGCTCGGTGGCACTGACCTCGTACGCCCCGCGCGTCCTCGGTGACGCCACCGACGAACTCTTCAACGGAGTCATCGGCGCACAGCTCCCGGCGGGCATCACCAAGGAGCAGGCCGTCGAAGGTCTCCGTGAGCACGGCCAGAACACCTTCGCCGACATGATCGCGTCGATGAATCTGACGCCCGGTCAAGGCGTCGACTTCGGCGCCGTCGGCCGCATCCTCCTCACCGTCCTGGCGCTCTACCTGGCGTCGGCAGTCCTCGGCTGGCTGGGCGCCTACCTGCTGAACATCGTGGTCGTCGGCACCGTCACCAGGCTCCGCGCGCAGGTGGAGGCCAAGATCCATCGCCTGCCGCTGTCGTTCTACGACGCGTCGGCCCGCGGCGACCTGTTGTCC
>BTUT01000777.1:0-1256 GCA_045862935.1 Acidimicrobiia bacterium | reverse complement strand
CGACGATCTGGTAGCCGCGCTCGGTTGGCGGCATCCGCGGCAGCTGCGGCGCATGACGCGGCACACGGTGGCCGAGACCCTCCGGGAGGCCACCGAGCTCGGACTCGTGGCGCACGGTTCGCTCACGACCGCCGGCCGCGCACTGTTGGCCGCAGCCGTCGACGACGAGGCGCCGACCGATGTCCTCACAGCGATGGAGGCGGCCCTTCCGGAGCTGATCGACTACTTCCTGGTGCAGGCCGACCTCACCGTCATGGTCCCCGGCCCCCTGCAGTCCGACACCGCCGATCGCCTGCGGCTGCTGGCCGACCTGGAGTCCGGCGGTGCCGCCTCGATGTACCGCGTCACCGAGGACAGCGTGCGTCGCGCCCTCGACACCGGCCGGAGCAGCACCGAGATCGGCGCCTTCCTCGCCGAGCACTCGCACACGCCGGTCCCCCAGTCCCTGACCTATCTGATCGAGGACGTCGCTCGACGGCACGGCCGCCTGCGCGTGGACGTCGCCGCGTCGTTCATCCGGTGCGACGACACCGCGACCTTGACCGAGGTGCTGCAGAGCGAGGCCGCCGCCGACCTCTCCCTCCGTGCGCTGGCACCAACGGTCGCGATCTCCGTCGCACCGTTCCGCGAAGTGGTGGACCGCCTTCGCGAGGCGGGTTTCGCGCCGGCCGGCGAGGACTCGTCGGGCGCTCTGATCGACCTGCGCAGTCGCGGCGTCCGCGTCCCGACGCGCACGCACGGGGCGGGTCCCACGCCGCGTCGCTCGGGCATCGGCCCCGGGCAGGCGCACGCGGTGGTCTCACGGATGCGGACCGCCGACCGCGCTGCCGGGCCGGTCTCGGCGACCGCCTCGGGTGCCGCGGGCGAGACCGTCTCCGCGCTCATCCAGCTCGCGCTGCGAACCGGTCGACGACTGCGGATCGGCTACGTGGACGCGCAGGGCTCGGCCAGCCGCCATGTGCTGCACGCGCGTTCGCTGGCGGCCGGGCAGTTGGTGGCCGACGAGGACGGCGGCGAGGAGGGCCTCCACTTCCCCCTCCACCGCATCACCCGCGTCGAAGTGCTGTGACCTGCGGGCCGTCCGGTCGGGGCTGACTGGCCGCGACCGCGTCCGACCTGGACAATGGACGGGTGACTGACGGACCGCTCATCGTGCAATCGGACAAGACCCTCCTGCTGGAGGTGGACCATCCGGGGGCGGCCGCCGCCCGCGCGGCGGCGGGCACAGGGCCGGATCCCACGCACGGCGCGCACCA
>BTUT01000776.1:0-1260 GCA_045862935.1 Acidimicrobiia bacterium | reverse complement strand
CACGGGACTCGGTCCAACCGTCGATCACTCGGTTGCCGGTGCGGAGGTCGGTGATGCGGGCGATCTCGGCGTCGTCGACGCCGGGGGTGAGGATGTCGATCACTTCTCTTCTCCATTCCATGGGTGCTTGACGCGCGCTCCTGCGTCAGCGAAGGCGCCGTACGTGACGAACTCGATGACCGGATCGGCGGCGACGCCGTGGGACGCCCGAACCAGCCGATAGGGGGCGTTGGTCTCCAGCAGGGCCTCGCGGCACCGCACCGTCAGTGCCTCCGCCAGGCCCTCGGCCGGACCGGTGCTTCTCGGCGCGAGCTCCACCTCGATGCTCAGGCGGGGTGCGGCGTCGGCCCCGTCGGAGCCGCGGATCACGAAGCGTCCGCTGACCTCGGCGCCGAGCGCCCGGTCGTCGAAGACGGGGCGCAGCGGTTCGGCGTAGATGCTCGCCGAGTAAAAGGTGGTGGCAATGTCGGTCCGACCGTGCAGGACCAGGTACGCGGCATCCGCCGGAACCAGTTGCGCCAACTCGCCGTATCCGTTGGCGCGCAACACCGCCGCCAGTTGATCACCGCGGAACACGGTGCCCTTGTCGTTGATGCGGTAACGGATCAACGGCGCCGCTCCGTCGACGGTGAACAGCAGGTAGCCGTCGTCGTCGACTTCGATGTAGCGCCGGTTCGGGTCGTACTGGACGACGGTCGGCACCGCCGACACCGAGGTGCCGTAGAGCGCCTCGGCGAGTGGTGAGCCGAGAACCGCGAGCCGTCGAACCGCCTGCGTGATTCGGGATTCGAAGCCCATCACGCCGGCGTCGGCGGTCCCGTAGATCAGGCAGTCGCGGTGGTCGCACAACGTCGGGTCGATGAGGTCGTGCACGCTGTCTCGCCAGGCCTCGGTGATCGATTCGCCCGCCAGCAGCAGACTCACCCGGGCACGAGCATGCTCAGGAGAGGCCTGCAGCACCTCCTTGACGAACGGCGGGTAGCCCGCCAGCACCACGCGCCGGTAGTCCGGGCCCAGGTCCGTGAGGCACGCGACGACGGCTTCCACGTCCATGCCGGGTGACGCGATCGAGATCAGATGGCCGCGCTCGGCGAGGCCGCGGATGCTCTCGTGCGTGTACAGCCCGCCGATCCACTGCCCCATCGCGAACGCGTTGACCACTAGGACCGGGTTGGTCCGGGACTCGAAGTGCTCGGTGAAGATCCGGTCGTGGAAGGCGATGCCCTCGTCGGTTCCGCGTCGGTCCCGCGGCCAGAAGGT